>NZ_JBEXCW010000217.1:0-4453 GCF_040605435.1 Streptomyces sp. NPDC005574 | reverse complement strand
GTGCACGGGCGAGGACACCGTCGCGCCGCTGCCCGCGGTGCAGGTCCAGTTGCTCAGGCCGGACTCGAAGCCGGCGTTCTTCGCGTTGTTGACGTGGTGACACGCCGTGGTGTGGGCGTGTCACCGCACCGCGGGCCGGGCGTTTTCTACTTGCCTTCCGCGGCCTTGGACACGTGCGCCCACTGATCCCACTCGGCCAGGCGCTGCTGGTACACCGCGGGTATCCACTGGGTGGGCTGCTCGCCGAAGAACACGCGCAGCGGCGGCTCCTCGGCGTCGACGAGCGTGAGGATCGCGGACTTGAAGCCGATCGGCTCCGGGAGTACGACCTGCGCCCGCTGCGCGGCCATGTTCTCGTGCAGAGCCGCGTACGCGGGATGCGCGTCGGCGACGATGGCGGATGCACCGGACCAGTCGGTGGCGAAGCCGCCTGGTTCGACCAGGGTGACCTTGATGCCGAAGCCGGCGACTTCCTGGGCGAGTGCGTCCGTCATCCCTTCCAGCGCCCACTTCGACGCGTGGTAGGCACCGAGGGTCGGGTACGCGATGATGCCGCCGATGGTCGAGATCTGGATGATGTGGCCCGCGCGCTGCTCGCGGAGGATCGGGAGGACCGCCTGCGTGACATGGAAGACACCGAACAGGTTCGTCTCGATCTGGTCGCGCAGCTGCTGCTCGGTGATCTCCTCGACCGTTCCGAAGAGCCCGTAGCCCGCGTTGTTGATGACGACGTCGATCCGCCCGAACTTCTTGTGCGCGGACTTCACCGCGGCGAACACCTGGTCGCGGTGGGTGACGTCGAGCTCGACCGGGAGGACGGCGTCGCCGTACTGCTCGACCAGGTCACGCAGAGTGTCCGTGTTGCGGGCGGTCGCTGCGACCTTGTCGCCACGCTCGAGGGCGCCGAGGGCGAACTCGCGGCCGAAGCCTTTCGATGCGCCGGTGATGAACCAAACTTTGCTCATGATGTAGACCTTCTCTCCGTGTGGTGGGTGTGCCGCCCGGGCTCGCTCAGGTGTCGGCGGTGCGGTGACACGCCGTGGTGTGGGCGTGTCATGGCCCGCGGGCCGGGCGGTGCCTAGTTGCCTTCCGCGGCCTTGGACACGTGCGCCCACTCGGCCCAGGTGTCCAGGCGCTGCTGGTACACCGCGGGTATCCACTGGGTGGGCTCCTCGCCGAAGAACACGCGCAGCGGCGGCGCCTCGGCGTCGACGATCTTCAGGATCGCGGCGCCGACCCCCTCGGGGCCGGGTGCCTGGGCGGAGGCGCCCATCTCGGTCAGCGACGCGTACAGGGGGCCGTAGGCGTCCTGGCCGTGCGCGGTGAAGACCGCCGAGCTCGCGAAGTCGGTGGCGAAGGCGCCGGGCTCGATCAGCGTGACCTTGATGCCGAAGGGCGCGACCTCCTGGGAGAGGGCCTCGCTCATCCCTTCCAGCGCCCACTTGGAGGCGCTGTAGCCGCCAGTGCCGCCGAAGGTGGCCACCCCCATGGCCGAGGAGATCTGGACGATGTGGCCGCTGCTCTGCGCCCGCAGGACGGGCAGTACCGCCTGGGTGACGTGGAAGACGCCGAAGACGTTGGTCTCCAGCTGGTCGCGCAGCTCCTGCTCGCCGAGGTCCTCCACGGCGCCGATCAGGGAATAGCCGGCGTTGTTGACCACCACGTCCAGCCGGCCGAACCGCTCTGTGGCCGCCGCGACCGCCTCGAACACCTGGGTGCGGTCAGTGACGTCCAGCTGCAGCGGCAGCACCGCGTCACCGAACCGCTCGGCCAGGTCGGCCAGCGCCTTGGTGTTGCGGGCGGTGGCCGCGACCTTGTCGCCGCGCTGCAGGGCGGCCTCGGCGAACTGGCGGCCGAAGCCGCGCGAGGAACCCGTGATGAACCAGATCTTGCTCATGGAAACACTCCTACTCGAAACCACGTCTTATGCGAAGACTGTAACTCTATTTGAGACGCAGTATCAACTTGAGATTTCGTGTACCCTGCGGGTATGAGTGACTCCGCCGCTACGCCCACCCGCTCCACGGCCAAGCCCGGGCTGCGCGAGCGCCAGCGCGCCACGATCCGGGCGGAAGTGACAGACGTGGCCATCAGGCTCTTCGCCGAGCAGGGATTCGACCGGACGACCGTCGACCAGATCGCCGCCGAAGCCGGGCTGTCGCGCGCCAGCCTGTTCCGCCATTTCGGCACGAAAGAAGACATCGTTCTGGCGGACCTGGACGAGATCGGCCGCCAGGTCACCGACGCGCTCGCCGCCCGGCCCGACGCAGAGCGGCCCTGGGAGGCACTGCGCCGCGTGTTCGATGTGATGACGCGGATGCTCGAGGCGGAACCCGAGCGGATGCTCAGCTATCTGCGGATGCTCCAGGAGACGCCCTCGCTGCGCGCCCGGCACTTCGAGAAGCAGATGCACTGGCAGGAGATAATGGCCCCGGAGATCGCACGCCGGCTGGGGGCCAGTCCCGGCCAGCTGGATGATCCCCGGCCGGCGGCCCTCGTCGCGGCCGCCCTCGCCTGCGCCGACGCGGCTTCGGCGGCGTGGGTGGCCTGCGAGGGAGCAGTTCCACTGACCGTGCTGCTCGACCGCGCCATGGGCGCATTCACCGACTAGCCGTTCTGCCCGCGCGCGTACCCACTCCGCCGTTCGCCGCCGTGCCGGGCGCCCATGCCGCCCGGCACCCGGCTCACTCCTCCGTACCGTCGTCGTCCTCGTCGAGACCGACCGCGTTGGGGTCACGCAGGGGCCGCAGGCCGCCTGCCGGGGTGGACGGGGTGAAGCTGTAGTGGCCGAGCACGTTGAGGTTCTTGTGCTTGAGCGGGGACAGCCGGGCGATGTCCTCGTCGCGGATCTCGTGGCCCTCGGCACGCAGCTGGGCGACCGCGGCGTCGATGTACTTCGTCGTCCACAGCACGACAGCGTTCAGCACCAGCCCCAGCGAGCCGAGTTGGTCTTATCCGAACTAGTGTGATGCGCCGGAAATCGCGGGCTTAAGTCTGTAGCCTGTTTTCATGTCTCGGGGTCCTCGTGCCGTCGAAGTGGTGCTGTCCGATGAGGAGCGCGCCGAGTTGCTGCGCTGGGTTGGCGGGGCGGTGGTGCCCCGTCTTGCCGAGCGGGCGCGCATCGTTTTGGCATGCGCGGACGGTGCGCCGAATACGCGTGTCGCGGCGGAGTTCAAGGTGACCGCGGACACGGTGAGGAAGTGGCGCTCGCGGTTCGTTGACCGGCGGATGGCCGGGCTTGCGGATGAGCCGCGGCCGGGCCGGCGCAAGCTGGAGCTGGTGCTCAGCGACGACGAACGGGCTCAGCTGGTGCGCTGGGCGAGGCGAGCGAAGACCGCGCAGTTCCTGGCCCTGCGGGCGAGGATCGTGCTGCGGTGCGCGGAGGGCGGGACGAACAAGCAGGTGGCGGCGGAGCTCGGGGTGCGCGAGCAGTCGGTGAGCCGCTGGCGGGCTCGGTTCGTCAAACAGCGGCTGGACGGGCTGGTCGATGAGCCGCGGCCGGGGCGGCCGCCGTCCATCCTGCTCGACCAGGTCGAGGACGTCATCGCCGCGACGTTGGAATCCACTCCGGGCCAGGACACGCACTGGTCGCGGGCTTCCATGGCGGCCCGGACCGGGCTGTCGAAGTCCACCGTCGGCCGGATCTGGAAACGGTTCGATCTCAAGCCGCACCTACAGGACGCCTTCAAGCTCTCCACCGACCCGCAGTTCGTCGCGAAGGTCGTCGACGTCGTCGGTTTGTACCACAACCCGCCCGAGAAGGCGGTGGTGTTATGCGTGGACGAGAAGTCCCAGATACAGGCCCTGGACCGCTCACAGCCGGTACTGCCGATGATGCCGGGCATGCCCGAACGGCGTACCCACGACTACCTGCGGCACGGCATCACCAGCCTGTTCGCCGCCTTCAACATCGCCGACGGCACCGTCATATCGGCACTGCACCGCCGCCACCGGGCCATCGAGTTCAGGAAGTTCCTGGTCACGATAGACAAGGCGGTCCCCGCCGGACTCGACGTGCACCTGGTGTGTGACAACTACGCCACCCACAACACACCCGAGATCAAGACTTGGCTCGGCAGACACCCTCGATTCCATGTCCACTTCACCCCGACCGGCTCCTCCTGGATCAACCAGGTCGAGCGGTGGTTCGGCCTGCTGACGGACAAGCTCATCCGCCGCGGCGTCCACACCTCGGTGAAGGCGCTGGAAGACGACATCAGGGCATGGATCGTCTCGTGGAACGAGAGCCCCAGGCCCTTCACTTGGACCAAGACCGCCGACGAGATCCTCAGATCCCTCGCCGACTACCTCACCAAGGTCACTCCACCTGCCATCGAAAACCAGCAAGGGATTTAAGCGAGCGTGTCTGAAAGATCGTGTAAGTCCGTGATGTGGAAGTCTGGCCCGGGGCTCGGCCTCGGGCTCTCGGGCCGGGCGGATCGGACGAGTCATG
>NZ_JBEXCW010000216.1:0-4557 GCF_040605435.1 Streptomyces sp. NPDC005574 | reverse complement strand
TCGACCGTCTCCCGCGAGATCGCCCGTATCGGAGGCCGGGATCGCTACCGTGCCGCATCCGCCGATGCCGCCGCCTACGCGCGTGGGCGCCGGCCAGGGCTCTTGCGTAGGAGTGGGCGGGGTAGCGCCACAGGCCGTCCGGGTCGGGGGCTGGGAAGCCGATCCATACCAAGCCTGGGTGTCCGGCGCTCAGGGCGGTGGTGGTGTGCTGGTGGGCTGCGCTGTCGAAGGCCAGACCGGTCAGAAAGGCCAGCAACTGCCACACATCACGATCTGTTTCGGTCGGCCGCAGCGCGTCGCGGAGCACGGCGGTGCGCTGGTCGAAGTCCAGTCCGACCAGCGGCGGCCAGTTCAGCGGTAGCACGATCAGGTGACGGACGGCGTAGGCCGTGGCGCGGGTGTTGAGGAGTGCGGCGATGCCGGGCAGCAGCGCGGTCAGCGGCAGGTCCGGAGAGACCAGCAGGTCGACGGCGCCGGCCTGGACGGCGCCTGGTCCGCTCGCGGCGCCAGCGATCGGCCGGTCACCGGGAAAGCGGCGCTGGCCGGGGATCAGCGTGTCGACAAAGGCCTCCAGCGTCTGCCGGCTCCATGTGTCCAGACCATCGTCGGCCGACGCTGTCCGCACCACCCCTGGTGCGGACAGGGCTGCTACAGCGGCTGCGAGAGCCTTCAGCATCGTTCTGCGGCCACCGGCCGCCCATACGCCCGGCATCACGGTCACCAGCGCGGCAGACACAACGTCGTCGCGGGCACCGTCACCGACATGCCGCTTTCTCCAGGGTCACTGCCGTAGGCGGCCAGGAAGTCCGCCAACTCAGGAATCGACGGGCGCAGCGCCTGGACAACGTCCCCGATCCCGGCCGTTTGCCCGTTGATGCGGAAGTTCGTGAGCTGGGCCGCGGCCTGTCCGGCCGGCTTGTCGAACCAGTACTGGCCATCCCAGGCCACCCATGGCACCGCCCCGGTGGTGGATTGCACGCTCCAGTGGTCGATCTGGTAGTACCGGCATGACGGCACGGCGGCAGCGAACCGGGCTGGCTCCGCCAGCAGAAACTCCATCGCGCCCCCGTTGTCGAGGGTGATGTCCCGTTTGTCGTATTCCACGCACAGCGGGCTGCGCCACCACGCCCACAGTGGCGGCGCCTCGCCGCCGGCGTAGTGAAGCCAGTCGCATCCGGCGGCGAATTGCGGATCCCGGTAGGGAGCGGCCGCGGCGGCGGCTGGAGAGGCGGCGGCAAGCCCCACCATCAGGAGGGAGGCAGCAAGGGCGAGTACGGGGCGAAGATGCAGCACAGGGACCTACTTCCCGGGACTCAGACGAGACAGGCGGTACAGAACGACATGGAGTGGGCAGACGCGATGTGGACCTACGGGTGAGCCGATGGGCAGTCACACCGACGGGTTGGGGCGGCAACTCATCTACTGCGCGGACGGTGATGTCCCGCAGAGCGGTTCGCTGGTCGTAGTCCGGTCTTCCGGCCCCGGTGTGGGCGGGGCCGGAAGGTGTGCGCATTGTGCGGTGCCGGCTAGGTTCAGCTGGTGGTGAGGGCGGTGTCGTCGATGACGAAGCTGGTCTGCAGGGAGTAGTCCTCGGTGTCGGTGAACTTGAGCGTTACCGTCTGTCCGGCGAAAGCAGACAAGTTGTAGGACTTCTGTGTGTAGCCGGTGTTCTTGTTGAGGTTGGAGAAGCTGGCCAGGGTGGTGGAGTTGGCCTGGACGGTGAGTTTGTCGTAGGCGGTGCTGGTGGTGGTCTCGGCGGTGTCGATGTGCAGCCAGAAGGTGAAGGTGGCCTTGCAGTCGGCCGGGATGGTCACGGTCTGGGCGAGGGTGTCGGTGTGCTCGTAGTCATAGCCGCCAAGCCAGGCATACCAGGAGCCGGAGTGGGCTGGTTTCCCGCTGTAGTTGTCGACGACGTTGGGGGTCGTGGTCCAAGGGGACGAGGTTCCGGTCTCGAAGCCGGGGTTGCCCAGGAGCTGGCGTGGTGTGCAGGAGCTGGTGGTGCTGACGGTCCAGGTGAAGCTGGTGCTTGCGGTGGCGTTCGCACTGTCCTTGGCCGTGACCGTGACCGTGGAGGTGCCCGCCGTGGTGGGGGTGCCGGTGATCAGACCGGTGGAGGCGTTCAGGGAGAGCCCGGCGGGCAGGCCGGTGGCGCTCCAGGTGTAGGTGCCCGTGCCGCCGGTGGCGTGCAGCTGCAGACTGACCGGGGTACCAACGGCGGTGGACTGGCTGCCAGGGTTGGTGACCGTCACACTGCCGGCAGGTGTTCCGACGTTGACGCCGGCCCAGGCATCGGCGACCGCGTTGTACTCCGTGCTGCCGTTGCCGTAGAGGTCGGTGGCAGCGTTGAGGGTGGCGGTGCGGGCGCCGGCGTAGTTGGTGGTGGAAGTCATGTGGACGGTCAGGGCCCGGTACCAGATACGCAGTGCCTTGTCCCGGCCGATGCCGGCGACGGTGACGTTGCCTGCGGTGGGGCTGTTGTAGCTGACACCGTTGATGACCTTGGGCCCGCTGCCCTCGGCCAGGAGATAGAAGAAGTGGTTGGCGGGGCCGGAGGAGTAGTGGACGTCGATGCTGCCGATGCCCGAGTACCAGTAGTCCTTCGAAGCACCGTCTTTGGAGGGTTGGTCCATGTAGCGCAGCGGGCTGCCGTTGCCGTTGATGTCGATCTTCTCGCCGATGAGGTAATCGGGAGTGTCGGCAGGCAGGTTGGCGTACCACTCGACACCGGTGCCGAAAATGTCGGAGGTGGCCTCGTTCAGGCCGCCGGACTCGCCGGAGTAGACCAGGCCTGCAGTGGCGGACGTGACGCCATGGCTCATCTCGTGGCCGGCCACGTCGATCGCGGTGAGCGGGTGGGTGTTGCCAACGCCGTCGCCGTAGGTCATACAGAAGCAGCTGTCGGACCAGAAGGCATTGACGTAGTTGGTGCCGTAGTGAACCCGGTTGTAGGCGCCGACACCGTCGTTGCGGATGCCGTTGCGGCCGAAGGTGCTCTTGTAGAAGTCCCAGGTGGCGGCGGTGCCGTACTGGGCGTCCACGGCGGCGGACTGCCGGTTGGAGCTAGAGCCGTCACCCCAGGTGTCGTCGGCATCGGTGAACAGGGTGCCGCTGCCAGAGGTGCCGCCGTTAAGATCGATGGTGTACTGGTTGCCACGGCTGCCGTCCTTGAGCAGGTAGGCACTGCCGGAGGGCGTGGTGATGAGCGGGACCTGCCCAACGTAGACGCCGGTACCGCTTCCGGCATTGATGCCCTCGAACGTCCCAAGCACACGGTTGGTCTTGGCGTCGGTGACGACGTGCAGTTCGCTCGGCGTACCGTCCTTCTCACGGCCTGCAACGACAGTCTCCCAGGCAAGCTCAGGGTGTCCCCCGGAGGCCCACACCACCAACCGCGGGGCAGCCTTGATGTGACCGGGGCGGGAGACCGCCTCGACGGCGGTGGTCTTGGCTTTTGCCGCGGCCACGGAGGGGAGCATGGTGGGAAGCTGGAGCGGTACGGTGCTGGCCCGGTCCACCGAAGCGACCGTGCCGTCCTTGCGTTCGTGAGCGATCAGATCCCCGCCCAGAACCGGAAGCCCGGCCAGAGTCCGGTCGTAGCGCACGTGCTGGACACCGTCGGCGTCCACGACGATGTCCCTGGCCGTCAGCCTCTCGTTCATGCCCAGTCCGACGGCCCGGGCCACCCGAGGGCCATACTGGGTTGCCCGGGTCAGCAGCCGGGCACGCTGAGCGGGAGACAGCGAGACCGGGCCTGACACTGAGCGGCCGTCATGACGTCCGTCAGCAGGGGCGGAGACCGCCGGCGTGCCGGCAGTGAGCAGTGCACATGCCGCGACGACGGCGGCAATGGCGATACGGGCGGGAGTTGAGCGTCTCACCACGGACTCCTTCCGCGAGGCCGCAGCAGGTGCGGCCACGAGAACCCAGGCCGGCCACGTGAATGCGGGCCGAGTGCGATGCGGGGCCGGGAAGCAAGCGTGCTTCCGGAACACGTAAGGAAATGCGAGGCGATCCGCGCGGAAGACCCTGAAGCCACTAATGAGCATGCGCATGACTACCGTCAGGTAGCAAGAGTGGTGCAGTGACTCATCCACTCAACTCGAGGCGCTGTCACGTTAACGGGCGGGCGTGGGATGATCTTCAGGTTGATCGTGTCGGGGAGGGTTCGTTCGTGTCGTCGATGTCGCCGTTGTACAAGCGCCACCGCTACCCCGCAGAGATCATCGCGCACTGTGTGTGGCTGTACTTCAATGCCGAAAAGGTAGGCATGTCGCCTGGTTGTCAAGCAGCAGGGGGCGTGTTGCGCTGGGCCCGGGGGAGGCAGGAGAACAGAACGGGACCTTCGGTAGTTGAGTCGTCGACCAAGAAGACCAACACTGGAGGTCCCGTTGTCGGAGCAGTGTGGCACGATGACGCTGCATCAGACCATCACCACGGCCAGCGGGGCCTTCAGTCCGGGGCATCTGGGCGCGCTGACCCGGTACCTTCCGTTCGAGCTGGTCGATGATGTCCTGGACCGGCCGGGTCGGCGGGGCCGGAAGTCTTCGGTGCCGGGTC
>NZ_JBEXCW010000215.1:0-4662 GCF_040605435.1 Streptomyces sp. NPDC005574 | reverse complement strand
CAGACCTCTCGACCCGAACTGAAGGAGCGCCGATGGCGACAACGGAACAGCCACCATCCGACACCCCAGAGGCTGAGTGGAGTAAGGCTGATCGGCTGGCCAACGTGCTCTCCTATCAGACCGGCCTGGCGGTGTTGCAAGTCGGCGTGTCCGAGGAGCAGGGGGAGCAGCTCGCGCGCGCTGTGGTCCGGACGGTCTATGAGGTGGCGGCGGGTTGGGAGCCGTCGGATGGATGATCTGGTCCGGTGGTACGGCGAGCAGCTCGACGCCGACGCGGCGCGCGCCACCACGGCAGCCGAGGAACTCGGGGCTGACTGGGACTACGACGACGGGTACGTCGTAACCCGCCGCGAGGGCGACATGGTGGCCACGGGGTCGCAGGACTTCCTGGAGGCGGAGCGCGGCAGGTTCATCGCGGAGCATGATCCGGCGCGGGTGCTGCGGGACATCGAAGCCAAGCGAGCACTGCTGCACGAGCACAGGATCGACGGCTGGAGATGCTCCACCTGCGCGAACGAGGAGACCTTCGACGACGATGCGGACGGCAACCGGGAGTGGAGCCGCGGCGGCAAGGACTTTCCGTGTCCGACGCTGCGTCTGATCGCCGCGCCTTACGCGGACCGGCCTGGGTATCGCGAGGAGTGGCGGCCGTAGCGGCGTGTAGCAGGCGAGGCCCTACCCGAGCGTGACGGGTAGGGCCTCGTTGCATGCGACTGCCCCGCCAGCCTGCCGAAGAATGGTCAGGGGCGAGGCAGTCGAAGGGGCACTCACGCCAATGAGTTGATGCCCGGGGCGGTTGGAGCCGCAAGGGTCAGGATGCCACAGCGGTCAGCCTTCGGGCGTGGGAACGTATCCGGCGATCTTCTTCAACTCCGGCCCGAGAATCTCCAGCGCCTTCACCTCCGGGCGCGGCTCGACCGGACGGGTGCCGAGCCAGAACGAGGCGAACGATTCGGCGATGGCGTCCGACATCAGGAACCCGCCCATGCGGCGCTGCCGGGGTTCGGGCTCGGGCCGGTCCAGAGTGGCCCGCTGCTCCTCCGTCAACCCGTAGCCCTCGGCGAGCGCTTGGAGGGTTTCGCAGTCGTTGGTGTGGTCGACGAGGACGCCGTACTCACTATCCGTGCCGCAGCCCTGGCAGGCGTGCGGTTCCCAGTCCCCGTCTTGTGGGGCGTGGATGGCGAGGATCTTCCGGTCGGCTTCGCAGCGGCGCAGCACCGAGGCCGGGCCGCAGCAGTCGCACAGGGTTGCGGACTGGAGGACAGTCACGTCGATCAGGGTGGTGGCGTGGACGTCGCACTCGGTGTCGTGCCAGCGGTCGGCGCGCTGATGCGCCTCGTCGATCTGCTGGGTGATCCAGCCGTGCAGGTCAGGCATGCCGCTGCTCCTCGGCTTTGACTTCGGTGACGACGTGCGCAGCTTGGCTGTTGCCGTACGTCTCCTTCCACCGTGTTTTGAACGCCTCTACCTCAGCGTCGGTCATGCACTGGTCGAAGGTGATCACCCCGGCCTGCCGCCAGTCCTCCACCAGCTCCAGCACGAGCGCCGCGTGTTCGGGGTCGTAGCCGACGACCTGGTACAGCACCTGGTCGGCCAGGTTGATGAGGTCGTTGCTCTGCATCGTCAGGCCGTAGCCGTGATTGGCGAGGAGTGAGAGGTTCATGCGGGCACGTCGCGGCGCCTTGTCGACGATGAGTCCGCGTCCGAGTTGGCGGCTGACTTGGATTTCGCCGAGGCCGGGGCAGTTGTGCTTGTTGTGGTCGCGGATGTTGGGCTGGTAGCAGGTGGCGCAGACGCTCACGGGGTGGGCTCCGTTCCGTCGAGTGCGTTGATCGTTGGGCAGGGCCACGACACGCTCCACTCGTGGTTGCACTCCCAGCACATCCCGTTTGTCTGCTGGTGCAGTGCCCGCACCCGGGCGATGGCCTGCGCGTCTTCGTCGCCGAGGAGTTGGCCGAGCATTCGGTGGAGTGTGGTGGCCATGTCGTGGGGCAGCACCAGGGGCGGTTCGGTCGCTTCGGTCGCTGCCACCGGGGCGCGCTGGACTCCGTCGACTGCCTTGCGGAGGATGCGCGCCCAGTGCCGCGCCCCGGTGATCTGCTCCATGTCGGCGAGGACATCGCGCACGCGGGCGACCGCGACCCACGCGTGCCGGTCCTCATCGAGGCGCTCCTCGTGGGCCATCAACCGGCACCGGCTCGCACGCTCCGTGTCCCGCATGACTCGCTCTGCGGCTTGAAGCCTCGCCTCAGGGGCGGCCCGGTTCCACTCCCAGATCCACTGGCCGGCCGTGAGGTGGACCGCCGGATCGGTCACGGGTTCCTCACCTGCGGTGAGCCTGGCTACCTCGGCCTGCGCCTGGCCGAGGGCGGCCTCGTGTGCGCATTCGATCGGGTCTGTGTGGTGCAGGAGCTGGTCGGCGGCGCACGGGTTGGGGCAGTCGAGGCGGGAGCAGGTGACGTATCCGCCGGAGCCGAGGAACAGGGAGGCGCCCCGGCAGGCTGGGCAGCGGCCTTGGATGTTGGGGTGGGCGGCGGCTGCTGGTGCGGTGGAGGCGGGCAGGTTGGTCACGGTGTCTCCGTCTGGTTGAGGATCTCGGTGATTCCGTCGAGGAGGCGGCGGACTTGGCCGGGTTCCAGGGTTGTCAGTAGCCAGCGGTCGCGGAGTGCGCGCACGCGTTCGACGGTGGCCTCGGCGTGTTCGAGCCGGTCGTACAGGGCGTCGAGTCCGTCGCTGTTGATCGAGTTGACGGTGAGGCGTTCGGTCATGTGGCGCTCCGGGTGCAGTCGGCTGTGTGGGCGGCGCCGCCGGAGTGGCGTCCGTACTGGCAGCAGACGGCGGCGGGTTGGCGTTTGGTGGTGTGCCAGGTGAGGCCGGCGGCGATGAGCAGGGCGATGAATGCGAGGTAGGCGCACACTCCGGCGTAGGCCCACTGCTGGTGGGCGGCGAGGGCGCAGGCGAGGGCGGCGAGTGCGAGGGCGGTGGCGCGGCAGGTGAGGGCGGCACGCCGGTCGGGGGTCACGGGGTCACCTCGGGGTCGATGAGGTCGGCGGCGTAGTCGGCCCCGTCTGTGGCGTGGGCGGGATAGTCCGCGCTCCGGATCTCTTCGGCCAGCTCGTGTGCGTGCTGGTCGAGGACGAGGTCAGCGAAGGCGGCGGAGAGTCCGGCGCGGGTGAGGCGCTGGTGGGCTGTGGGCGCGGTCATGCGGCTTCCTTGTCGGTGTGGGCCCACGGCGGTGCGGGCCGTGAAGGGGCCTGAGACGGCCCGGGAGGGTCTCCGGCGTCGCGAGAGTCGCCGGCACCCCTGCGCGCCCGCCTGAGCCACCGCCAGACGCCGCGTGCGACCCGCCAGACGGTGACGCACACGCAGCCGACGACGACCGCGACCGCGTACAGGGCGAGGACGGCGACGGCTGAGGTGAGGACGATCCAGGCGAGGAGCGCCCAGCCGAGGGTGATGGCCGTGTCGATGGCGTCTGAGATCACGGCCGCCTCCCCTGGCTGGGTGGGAGTGGCCGGCCTTCACGACGCGCTTTCTCCTCCAGCGCCTCGGCGATCACCAGGGCGGGGATCTTGCCGGGGAAGGCGTAGTGCAGCAGGGCTTGGGTGCGCTGGTTGATGTAGCGGGGCTGCGGGCGACGCGGGGCGGGGGCGGTCACGATGCGGCCCCGTCCTGCTGCGCCTCGGTAGTGCACTCGGGTTCGCAGAAGGCGTGTTCGCCCTCGGCGTGGTAGTGGATCCGGGCGTGGTTGTCGCAGAGTTCGTCGGCGGCCGGGTTGCAGGGGCGGGCGCTACACGGTGTCTCGCCGCTGGCCGGTTCGGCGGGCTGCACGACGGCGTAGCTCGTCGTCTCCCGCACCAGCCGCCACTCGCGGTCCGGCGTCTCCCGGCGTCCGCGCTTCAGGCGATCCAGGGCCTTGGGCTTGTCCGTGGTGGGGTACGCGACGTGCCAACCATCGACGTCGGGCAAGTGGACCTGGACGAGCCAGCTGTCGTGCGGCGGGTGCGCCTCGGCGTCCTGCTTCTCGCTTGCGGGCGTCTCGTCGGCCAGACGGCGGACCTTCTCCAGCACGGTGGTCACCCCGTTGCAGAAGTCGCAGCCAGCGTCGAGCGGGTAGCCGCAGTCGTGGATCTCCTTGCGGATCATCGCCATGACGTCGGCGAGCACGGCGGCCCGGTCGGTGGGCGCGGGGAGGGCGGCCAGCACCGCGCCGGCCATGCGCGCCACCGCGCCGGCCTCGGTCATGCCGCCAAGCCCGGGGCGCCGCACGTCGTACAAGGCGTTGACGATGCGCTCGCGCCACGCGGCCCGGTCGGTGGCAGGCGGGGACACGGCGGCCGGGACGGCGGCAGGGTCGTCGCGCGGCATGTCGTAGGCGCTGAGGCGATCACGCGGCGGCTTCCCGGCGAGGCCTTCCCCGCGTCCCCAGTGGAACAGGACGTCGGCCTGCTCGTACAGGTCCGACCAGTCGGGTGTCCGGCACAGCGCGCAGAGGCGGACGCTGATGGGGTGGCCGCCGAGGATGCGGGTCTCGTAGTGGTGATCGCACGAGGTGGCGACGGGCTGCTGCATATGTGGCTCCTGGTGGGTGTGGGCTGCGGTGGGGTGAGGCCCCGACGGACGGACGGTCAGGCGGACGGGCGGCTGTCGAGGTCCGCGATC
>NZ_JBEXCW010000214.1:0-4723 GCF_040605435.1 Streptomyces sp. NPDC005574 | reverse complement strand
GGCGGGCGGGCGGGCGGCGTCAGCCGATGGACACCACCGGCGGGTGGAAGCCGTCACCCGGCAGGCACCACCGGCGGGTGGAAGCCGTCACCCGGCAGGCACCACCGGCGGGTGGAAGCCGTCACCCGGCAGGCACCACCGGCGGGTGGGCGCCGTGACCCGGCGGACGCCGCCGACCCGTGGCGAAGTCACCCGGTCGGCACCGGCACGGGCACCGGCTTCCTCCTGCCCGAGTCGCGCGCCTCCGCCACCGCGAGCGCGGCGACCGAACCGAGCATCAGCGCGGTGCCCGCCAGCGTGGCCGCGGTGAGCCGCTCGTCGAGCAGGGTGACGGCGAGCACCGCCGCGCTGACCGGTTCGAGGAGCATGATCACGGACACGGTGGCGGAGCGCACGACGGCCGCGCCGGCGAAGTACAGGGCGTAGGCGAGGGCCGTGGGCACGGCCGCGACGAACGCCAGCAGGGCCACCACACGCACCGGTTCGGCGGTGTGCGGGACCAGGCCCTCGGCCAGGGCGAACGGCAGCAGGCACAGGCTCGTCACCGCGAACGCGCTCACCGTCGTACCGCCGGAGTCGGTCCCGCCGCCGCGGCCCCACCGGCGGGTGAGCAGCGTCATCACGCTGTATCCCGACGCGGACACCAGCGCGAGCAGCACACCCCCCGGCCGGACGGTCGCCGCCCCGCCGCCGAGCACCAGAACCGCGAGCCCGGTGAGCGCGCCGGTCACGGCGGCGCTACCCGCCCGGCCGAGGCGCTCGCCCAGGGTGAGCCGGGCGCCGAGCGCGATGAGCACGGGACCGGCGCCGAGCGTGACGACGGTCGCCACGGCGAGTCCGGTGGCCTCGACGGCCGCGAAGTAGGCCGTCTGGAAGACGGCGAGGGCCACTCCGGTCACCCCCGCCCGCAGGATCCGGCGCCCGCGCGGGCCCGCGACGGCGGTCCGGGGGCGTGGGCGCCGCAGGCGGGCGGCGGTCAGCAGGACCAGTCCTCCCGCACACCGCCAGAAGGAAAGGGTGACGGGCCCCATGTCACCGGCCCGGTAGACCAGGGAGGCGGCGGCGCCGGCGGTGCCCCAGGCGATTCCGGCGACGATCAGACAGAGCAGGCCTTGCCGGACGGGCAGGCCTGCGGCGTGGTTCGACACGTGTTCTCTCCGCAGCCGCGCACAGTGCGCGAAGTTCGGGACGGGGACCACCGCGTGGCGGGGTCCGCGGACTTCGTCTGCGGGCAGCACCGTCTCGCCCGGCGCCGTGCGCCGGGCGGCTTCACCGGGGAGCCCGCCTCAGGCGGCCGGAGGCGGGAGAACGAGTGCGTGCGTGTGCATGATCCGCAGCCTAGGCCGCTGTTCCGCGGGCCGACAACTCTCTTTCGGCGTCGCCGGCGGGCTCCAGCTCGCCACGGTCCTTGCCGGGCGAGGAGGTCTGGGCGATGAACGCGCCCGCCAGCACCACCGCGCCGCCGGCGATCTGCGGCGCCGAGAGGTGCTCGCCGAGCAGGACCCAGGCCAGGACGGTCGCGACGACCGCTTCCAGGCAGGCCACGACGCCCGCGACCGGCGGGGAGAGCCGGCGCACCGACAGCACCCCGGTGACGTAGGCGAGGACGGTGGCGATCAGCACGATCCAGGCGAGCAGCAGGCCGGCCGCGACGGGCGTGCCGTTCAGGTCGGCCGAGCGGCCGAGCGCGGACCAGTCCATCGTCCAGGGGCGGGCGACGGCGGTCAGGACGACGGCCCCGACCAGCAGGCCGTAGGCGATGACGCCGAGCGGGTCGGGCGCCCGGTCGCCGGAGCGGGGGCCGGGGTCGGCGAGGACGAAGTAGCCGACCTGGCAGCCGGCGGCGCCGAGCGCGAGGAGCAGACCGAGCGCGTCGAAGCTCAGGCCCGACCACACCTCGACGACACAGGCCAGGCCGCCGACCGCGAGGACGACCCCGAGCGCGGCGGCCCGGGTCACCGGCCGCCGCTGCACGAAACGCACCCAGCCGAGGACGAGCGCGGGCGCCAGGTACTCGACGAGCAGGGCGACCCCGACGGGGATGCGGGAGATCGCGGCGAAGTAGCAGGCCTGCACCCCCGCCACCCCCAGCAGTCCGAACCCGGCGAGCAGGGCCGGGCGCTCACGCGGCAGGGCTCGGTGGCGCACCGCGAGAGGCAGCATCACCAGAGCGGCGCCGGTCACCCGCAGCCACACCACGTGGAGCGGGTCGAGGCCGGCCTCGATCAGCGGCTTGGCCGCGACACCGGAGCCGCCGAAGGCGAGCGCGGACACCAGGGCGAGGCCGAGCCCGACACCTCGCGCACGGCCGCCCCGATCGCTTTCAGACATGTGCACCCGCACATGATGACAGGCCACGACATGAGCGTCACCCCCGATGACACCTGTCTCACCGGCTGGACCGCGGCCCGGGACCCACGGCTGCTCAGCCGCCGGGTTCGCCGCCCCCGGCGTAATCGCCGAGACCCCAGGGGCCGGCCTCGATCCGGGCCGAGAGTTCGCCGGTGTCGATCCCGGCGCGGGTGAGCACCTCGACGGCCCGCGCCCGCCCGTCCACGACGATCGCCGCGAGCAGGTCGACACCCCGGGCCGGATCACCGCCCCGCGAGGCGGCCCGCGCGCAGGCGCGTTCCAGGGCGACCGCGGCCAGCGGCGAGAGCCCTCCGGGCTCGCGCACGACGGGCAGTTCGCCGGAGTCCTCGACCGTGCCCTGCCAGCGCAGGCCGTAGCCGATGCTGCGCTGCACCAGGTAGCCGAGCAGCCGGGCCATCCGCGGTCCCCCGCCGAAGGCCTCGCGCACCTCGGGGTCGTTCTCCAGCAGGGAGTGCAGCAGATGGGCCGTGTCGATCTGCGGATCCCGGTCGCGGACCGACCGGCGGCGCGCGCCGGCGAACACCGCCGCCAGTTCCGCGCCGATCATGGCATCGTTGTCGCGGTGGTCGGAGTGGTCCGGGCGCCGGCTGTCCGGCCCGTGGGCCGACTGCCGGGGGATACGGGAGTGCACCCCCCTACCCCATCAGTCACCGCCGGTCCGGTCATCCCCGGCGGGAAGCATCTTCGGGTCCCACGCAGAGTGGAGCGGGCCGGCCGGAATCTCCTCCCTACGGATGAGATCAGGCCGCTTTTCCCGAGGGGCGCGCGCCGCCACACCCCGCGCCCCGGCCGCGACCGGGACGCCGCCCCCCGGCGTCCCACACGGGCCTGGGGAGCGGCGGCCGCCTGCCCTGACAGGCCGGGTCCGGCACCCAGCGCACTTCCTGACGGTTCATCAGTATTGAATGTTGAGGTCCTTGAGGCTACGTTCCGCGACACCGTAGCCCGACACGAAGAGGTGGTCGCATGGCCGAAGTCAGCGCGGAGGCACGCATCCCGGCCCCCGCCGAGAAGGTGTGGGCGCAGCTCACGGACTGGTCCGCCTACGGCGAGTGGAACGCGACCCACACCGCTTTCCCCAAGGGCGGCCCCCAGATCCTGGAGGTGGGTGCCACCTTCCAGGAGAACATGAAGCTGATGGGCTTCCCGGCCGAGGTCGAGTGGACCGTGGCGGAGCTGGAGCCTGCCCGGCTGCTGGTCATCCGCGGCAAGGGCCCGATGGCCGTGTCCGTCGCCACCCGCTACACCCTGACACCGGACGGCGACTCCACCGCGGTCCGGATCGACGGCGAGTTCACGGGTGCCGCCGTGTCCCTGATGGCGGGCAAGCTCAGGGACTCGGGGACGGCCGCCCTGCACGAGTCGCTGCGCAAGCTGGCGGGACTGGTGTCCTGACGGCCTGGACCAGGCCGTGGACCCTCACGCGTCAGGGCGCCCCGCGGAGTGTCCGCGGGGCGCCCTGCGCACGGCCCTGAGACCGTCCGTCCCTCACATCCGTCACATCCGTCACGCATCGGCTCGTCGGCCGTCAGTCCTCGTCGGCGAGGATCAGGTACAGCTTCTTGCGGGCCTCGTTGATGACGGTCAGCGCCTTCTCGCGCTGCTCCTTGCTGCCGGTCTTCCAGACCTGGCCGAACGCCTCCATCAGGCCGAAGCCGGCCTGGCGGATCTCACCGAGCGCCTCCCAGTCGACGCCGCGCGAGGCTTCCTCCCACGGCGCGTCGGGTCCCTCCTCGGCCGCCGTACGGCCGGAGTCGGTGAGCGAGAACAGCTTCTTGCCGCCTTCGCTCGCGCTGGTGATCAGCCCCTCGTCCTCCAGCAGTTGGAGGGTGGGGTACACCGAACCGGGGCTGGGCTTCCACGCCCCGCCGCTGCGTTCGGCGATCTCCTGGATCATCTCGTAACCGTGCATGGGCCGGTCCTTGAGCAGGGCCAGAATCGAGGCCCGTACGTCGCCCCGCCGCGCCCGGCCCCTCGGCCCGCCGCGCCCCCTGGGACCCCAGGGACCCGGGCCGAAACCCGGGCCGCCGAAGCCGGGGCCGCCCGGGCCACCCGGCCCGAAGGGCCCGAAAGCCGCACGCCGTCCGTCGAAGCCGTCCTGGCCTCGCCGTCCGGGACCGTCCTGCCGACGGCCGTGTCCACGCTCGTATCCGTGGCTGCGCATCGCCATCACTCCATTCCATCGTCGATCAGTCGCGATGCGTCAACGATATATCGGAAGCAGTCGGATGACAACCCCCTGCCGCGCGCGGGACTCCCCGGGGACCCCGGCCCACCTCCGGGGGCACGGTTATGCCGGTGCGGTGACGGTCGAGGTGAGCCGGGCGGCCCGGGCCGCGGGCGCGCGAGA
>NZ_JBEXCW010000213.1:0-4724 GCF_040605435.1 Streptomyces sp. NPDC005574 | reverse complement strand
GGGGCCGGACCTGTTCACACTCGCCGCAGGCAACGGTCTACATCGGTCTGCCCACGTTCCTCAGATCGCAGCCCGCACCACCGATGCGTAGACTGGATGAAAGTCTCCCGTGTCTCCCCATAAGATCGCGATTCGGGTAGGAGACGCCATGTATTGCCCTCAATGCGGTAGCCAGGTTCCATATGGCGCCACCTTCTGTCCACGGTGCAGAAATAGAGTGCAAGATGCACCCCCGCCGCAACCCATGGAATATATGGAAGTAGAGGCGTTGGCGGAACTGCACCGCGGCGCGAGCCTAGTTTCGGGAATGCTCGGGGTCACCCCGGGCGGTATATGGAAGTGTAAATTCATCGCTCGCGTGCTGCATCCAGATGGCGGCTACGTGGCCATGACGGCGAACTTCGTGAAAATGAGCTCCACTCCAATTGAGCAACTCTCGGGTGGCGACAGAGTGGATGCTCAGAAGGAGTTGGATCAGATTCACGAAAGCGCTATCGCCAACGGTTTCACTCCGCTGCCTCGCGGAACGTTTTGGTATAGCTACAGGTATCAGCGGCCGTACAATCCAGATCTCGCAGAGTCACCTCCTTCAAGAGATGAACTCGTGAAAAAGGGCGACCTCCTGTATGAGGCAGGAAGCCCCGCCGAGGCGGTTGAATGCTATACCGCAGCCATATCCGCGGACCCTAATTATGGTTTCGCCTATGTCAAACGCGCAAACACCTTGCGCATGTCCGGCCACCGGGATCAAGCTCTTAACGATTGGCATCGTGCGGTTTCCCTAAGTAAAACCAAGGCGGGAGAGTCGAAGTGCCTCTATTTTCGAGCTGCAACGTATGAGGAATTGGAGCAGTGGCAGGCCGCTATCGAGGATTGCCGCAAGGTTAAACCGCGATACCTCGATGATGACCTCAAGGCTGCGCTATGGCACACCATGGGTCATTGCTATTTTGAGCTCAACGACCACAAGAGCGCACTCGAGTACCTTGATCGCGCAGTGAAGATTAACCCCGGAGAAGGTCACTTCCGAATAAGTCGCAGTGTCGTTTATCGCGCAGCTGGAAATTACGCTGCAGCAGCTAAGGATTGCGAATATGCACTCTCCAGGAATCCTGATGATGGTCGGGCGCGCAAGGAGCTGGAAAACGCTCGAAGGCATACGCCTGCGCGGTAACGGCGCCGGCTAGGAAGCCCGGAGAGTTACAGTCCAAAGCAGTGAGCGTTTTTCAACCTCACGCTGACGCGTGGTGAAGGACGAGGACAGCCTTCACGACGTCGGTGATTCGGTTGGTCTGCCGCGAAGCTTCCGTAGGAGGCGCCAGCCCTTGAGGGTGGCCATGGCCCGCTCGCCAAGGCAGCGGATCTTGGCGTGGGTGGTGTTGTGGCGGCGCTTCCATCTCTTGAGGCGACGACCCCGAAACGGTACCCGGACGGGTTCACCGGCCCCCTGGTACGCCTTGTCCGCCCAGCATTTGAGCCCCGCATCGGCGAGGGCTTCGATGATCCCGTGCTGTCGCGCGGCGGTCAGGTCGTGAGTCGAACCGGGCAGAGCCGGCGAGGCCCAGAGCAGCCGCCCGAACGGATCCGTGAGGACCTGGACGTTCATGCCGTGGCGTTTGTGTTTCCCGGAGTAGTACGGGGTGTCGGCGGCGATGCGGTCGATCGGCAGCAGGGTGCCGTAGAGGATGACGAACGCCTCGCCCGGATCGTCCTCATCGCCTCGGCCAGGGGCGGGGCAAGGGCGGACAGGACGTCGACGGCTTCACGTAAGTAGCGGTAAACGGTCGCGATCCCGATCCCGATCCCGAATCCGGCGGCGAGTTGGGCGTAGGTGTCACCGCACCGTAGATGGGCCAGGGCGAGCAGGGCCTGACGTGCGGCGGAAAGGCGCCGCCACCGCGTCCCGATCTCCTGCCGCCTGGCTGTCAGTTGTCCGGTCAGGAACCGCAGGGTGCGGCTGGACAGATCAGTCGAGGACGGGTAGACAAGCGCGCGAAGCTCCTGGCGGACACGGGTGATCTTGGTCGAGAACCCGTCGACCAGGGGCTTCGTCGTTGCGCAGGACTGTCCAACTCGCGGTCAACACCGCCAGCCTAGAAAAGGCTCATTGGCGCCTCACCCCTCGCGTTGATCGTGGCCCCAGGTAGTGCTATCGGGTGTGAGGTATGTGCAGGGCGGCGGGCTGACCGCAGTACCACCCCCACTCCATCGATGGCTGCCTCACCGGCACCGGCCTGACCCTGGAACCCCTGACTACCCGAGCCCGACACCACCAATTCAAGTTTCAGTATCAAGCAACTACGGTTCTTCGCCCGGGTCCTTGCTGGGGCTTCGCGCCTCCGCAGATTGGGGGCGACGAGCGGACTTAGGGGCGGCGATGAGTCGTTGTCTGGTCCCTGGCTGATGGCCTGGGCAACATGCCAACCTCTGGCGCCTGCACTATTCTTGACATATAGAACTACGCGAAAGGGTGGCACGAGAGGCGGCGGGTAAGCATGGCAAGCTGGGCAGCATGGCAGCGAATTTCAGACGGCAAGACGCTCTCAGGCCCTGGCGCTCACGGCGCTGTGGTCGTCAGTATTCGCGGCACAGACAATGCCGTGTATACGAATCGGTTCAATTCGGGTACGTCATGGGCAGGTTGGACTCCTGTCCCGGGAGTTGCGACGGATGCGACCCCGGGCTTCGGCAACTTCGGCGGCGCTCCCTCCATTTTCGTCCGAGGCTTTGTTAGCAGGATCTACTACAGCCAGTCCCAGGGAAGCGCTTGGAGTAATTGGATGGAGGTTCCGGGCGGTGGCCTGACTCCATCGGCTCCGGCGGTCGCCGACAACGTAGTGATGGTACGAGGCACTGATGACGGGATCCACTACAACGCTCTCGGCGGGTCTGGGTGGATAGGGTGGCACCGGGTCAGCGGCAATGGCCTGACGCCGTCAGCACCTGCAATTACGCGCTTCGGTGCAGGGTACTTCGCCGTCGTGCGCGGAACCGACAATTTGATTTACCATCAAAGCCTCGGCTCCGACTTCTCGACGTCAGGCGCGTGGCGCCCTGTTCCCGGGGGCGGGCAGACCCCTTCTGGGCCAGCGGTGGTAGGTTCGATGGTCGTAGTTCGAGGAACAGACAACGGCCTGCATTATAATTCGTTCGACGGGCTCAACACCAGGGTCCGTTGCAAGATCGCTTTCTGTCCGGGTTCATCCGGTGAGGCCGAGGGCGATCAGGGGTCTGCGGCAGTCGCGGGCGGTGTGACGTAGGGCGGCTGCGATGTTGGTCTGTCCGTCCTGGCGGTGGATGCCGATGGCGAGGTTGCGAAGCCCGGCCATGATCCGGGGCAGGTGGCCTGTGCGGATCTTGGAATCGTCCTCGCGGAAGGTGCGGTCGCGGACATGGTGGAGAAGATTTTCGATCTTCCAGTGTCCTTTGATCCATGCTGCGAGCTGGGCCCCGCTCGCGGTGCCGGGTGGCAGGCTGGTGATCAGGTAGACCCGCTCGATCGTCAGCTTGCCAGTGCTGAGATCCCTTCTCCAGCGCACGGCTTGGAGGGCCTGCTTCGCGTCGGGGTAGTCGATGTGAGCGAAGGTCGCGGTCTTCAGGCGGCGGATCTCCTGGCGGTGGTGGGCGCGGGTGCGCTCGTAGTGGTCGAGGTCGATCTCCTGCCAGGGAAGCCGGCGGATGCGGTCGAGCAAGCCGGGGTGGTTGGCCTTGACGACGGCGATGTAGTGGGCGCCGCGGGCGCGGAGATAGGTGCCTTGGACGTGCTGGGTGTGCAGGGCGTCAGCGGTGATCACCGTGCAGGAGAGGTCAACGGTGTTCAACAGGGGTGCGAAGGCTGGGATTTCGTTGCTTTTGTCGGAGACCTGGCGCTGGGCGAGGACGCTGCCGGTGTGGTCCATCGCGGCCAGCAGGGTGATGGCCGGGGCGGTGGCCGTGCGCGAGCCGCGCAGTACTTTCCCGTCGACGGCGATCGCCCGCAGCCCGGCGGTCGTGGGGGCGGCGCGGGCGGTGAGGAAGGCGCCGATCGCCTGGTCGAGGGCGTCGCCGTCGAGCTGGACCAACAGCCGGCGCAGGGTATGAGGGTGCGGTACGGACACGGCCCCGGTCAGCGGATTGACGGGGAAACCGAGCGCCCGGCAGGCCCACACCGGAGCGTCCGCGATCCACTCGGTCATCGCTGTCAGCGAGCGGGCGCCCGCCAGCACGCTCGCTGCTGCGGCGGTCACCAGCGCGGCCAGCAGATAACGGCGTCCACGCAGCCCGCGCGGGTCGGGCATCAGGTCCAGAAACCCGGACAGAGCGACCGCGTCCGGCAGAGGGGCCGGCGAGGAGAGCAGGGCCAGTTGATCCAGACCGCGGGGCATGAGAGAAGATGCAGAAGCAGGCACGGACTCGCCAAGTGTTCATGGGACGTAGACACTCACATGATCACCGAGGCCGTGCCTGCGCTGCGTCCGCCCTCACCCAAAGCGGGGTACCCCGCCCAGTTCCGCCCCCCTCCGGCGAACCGGGCGAACGCTGATCTTGCAACGGACCCTGGGCTCAACACGTGGGACGGATGGCGCGAGGTTTCAGGTGGCGGGCGCACACCAGATTCGCCAGCGCTCGCGCACGCCTCCGGCTTCTTGACGCTGGTTGTCCGGGGAACGGACGATGGAGTCTGGTACAACTTCTTTAGCTGATCGCTAGGCCGTCCCAGCGGTAGCGACAAGACGCTCGCCGGT
>NZ_JBEXCW010000212.1:0-4809 GCF_040605435.1 Streptomyces sp. NPDC005574 | reverse complement strand
GGGCTCTTCGCGCGTATGACGCCGCGCAGGCCGGCGGCCCGCATGAGGCGCTCAACGGTGCAGCGGGCCACCGTCCAGCCCTTGCGCCGCAGGGCCGCGTGGATCTTGCGGGCGCCGTAGACGCCGTAGTTGTCCTCGTGAATGCGGTGGATCTGTTCGGTCAATTCCCGGTCCCGGGTGGTGCGGGCAGCCTCCGGGCGGGTTCCGGCGGCGTAGTAGGTGCTCGGCGCGATCTCGGCGTCGGTGCCCGTGAGGGCCGCGCAGATCGGCTGGACGCCGAACTCCTCCTTGTGCTGGTCGATGTAGGCGACCCTCAACGCAGTGGGCGGTCCAGCTCCGCGGCGAAGAAAGCCGACGCGGACTTCAGGATCGCGTTCGCCCGGCGCAGCTCCTTCACCTCGCGCTCCAGCTCCGCGATGCGGGCCGCCTCCGCGCTCGTGGTCCCGGGCCGGCTGCCCTCGTCGGTCTCGGCCTGCCGCACCCAGCCGCGCAGGGCCTCAGGGTGCACGTCGAGCTGCTCGGCGATACGCCTGGTAGCCCCCGACCGCCCGGCCGGGTCCTTCCGGGCCTCGACACACAACCTGGTCGCGCGCTCGCGCAGCTCATCGGGATACCTACGGGGAGCAACCATGCTCGGGATCCTTCCGGGTCTTCAATGTCTCCATCAAACCCGGGGCGGTTCAACTATCTGCTCGCCGAAGCGCGCCGCTACCTCTCCTACGTGCTGCGCGGCCGACCCCACCAGCCGGGCCTGGACGAACGAATCGTGCAGACCGTGGTCGACGACTACACCCGCCCTGTCGGCCGGGGCCTGATGATGACCGCCGACCTGCACGCCCTGTACCCGCGCGACACCCACGACCAGGCCGTGCTGCGCCCGCTGACCCGCAACCGGACGCTCCCTCTCTACGCGCGGGCACGCCTCGCCGCCGACGCGTTGAAGGCCCGGATGCACGCGGCGCGCCGTGCGGAGCGCCTGGGCTCCCGATCCCGCCCGCACACCGTCGCCGTGCCCGGCACCTCGAGGACTGGCCTGCGTCCCTCGCGCCCGGACCGGGAGGCCGACCGCGCCCAGGAGCAGCAGCAGGGGACCGAGGCTGCCGCGCTGGAGCAGACCCGCGCCACGATCGAGGCCGTCGCCCAGATGGCCGCCAGGCTCCAGGACACAGTCCGGGAGCGCGCCGCCGCCCGCGCCGCCCGGCAGCAGCCCGCCCCGCCGGCGCCCGCACCGTCACACACCCCGCCGCCCGGCGCGCAGCCAGCACCTGGCCGGACACCCACAGGAGGATTCCCAATGACGTTGTCAAGCCGGGGCGGTGACACCTCGTGACTGGGTCATGCCGCTGTGGCAGCGGGGTGGGACGTTACGGCCTCAAAGGTCCTGTGGTCGCGTATCAGGGCCCACAGCACGTTCAGGCGGCGTCTGGCCAGCGCGAGGACGGCCTGCTTGTGGGACGTTCCTTCGGCGCGTTTGCGCTGGTAGAAGGCTTTGGACTGGGGGCAGTGCACGGTGGCGACCTGGGCGGAGAGGTAGAACATCCGCAGGAGTCGGCGGCTGTAGCGTCTGGGCCGGCGCAGGTTGCCGCTGATCTTGCCGGAGTCCCGGGGCACGGGGGCGAGTCCGGCGACGCCGGCGAGCCGGTCGGGGCTGCCGAAGGCGGCCATGTCGCCGCTGGTCGCGGCGATGAACTCCGCGCCGAGCATGTCGCCGATGCCGGGCATGCTGGTGATCACTTCGGCGTCGGGATGCTCGCGAAACCGGCCCTCGATGAGGGCGTTGGTCTGGGCGATCTCCTCGTCGAGGGCCATCACCTCCCTGGCCAGGGTGTGGACCATCTTCGCGGCGGTCTTCTCCCCGGGGATCACGGTGAACTGGGCCTCGGCGGCGGTGACCGCGGCGTCGGCGGCGCTCTTGGCGACGTTCAGGGTGCGCACGCCGTGGTTCTTGAGCCAGGTGGCCAGCGGGGCCCGGCCGATCCGGCGCAGGGCGGCCGGGGTCTGGTATCCGGTGAGCAGGATGAGTGCGGTCTTGGAGGTGCTGTAGTCGAAGGCTCGTTCCAGGGCGGGGAAGTACTCCAGGATCTGCGCGCGGAGCCGGTTGATCGCCCGGGTGCGGTCGGCGGACAGGTCCATGCGTCGGCCGGTGAGGATCTTCAGGTCGACTGCGATCTCGCTGGTCTCCTGGAGCGGCTGGAGGTCGCGGCGCATGCGGGCCTGGTCGGCGATGACGAAGGCGTCCTTGGCGTCGCTCTTGCCGTCGCCGCGGTAGGAGCCGGAGGCGTGGTGCACGGTCCGGCCGGGGATGTAGAAGAGTCGCTGTCCGTGGTTGACCAGCAGCGCGATCCACAGCGCGGCGCCGCCGGCGTTGAGGTCGACCGCCCAGGTCACGGGGGCGCCGTCGGCCAGGTCCAGGACGTCACCGAGCAGTTGCAGCAGCTCGTCCTCGTTGTTCGGCACCCGGCGCGAGAGCGCCTTGGTGCCGTCCGCGTCGATCACGGTGCAGTGGTGTTCGGCCTTGCCCGCGTCTGTCCCCGCCCACAGTTCGGGCACCGGACCCTCCTTCGTCGTTCTCCTGTGCTGTCCCAGCAGACGACCTCGCTGTCACGTCCATACGAGCGATTCGGTTCGCGCATCCCAATCAGCAGTCGAGTCGTCGCGGGATGCCGGGCGGCCAATTCTCCTCAGCCACGAACGCGGCACTCACATGAAAGCCACACCCGGCATCCCTGGGTGTCCCGATCTTACGAATGACCGCGATCAACCACGAAGAAAGGTATGGACTCACATGACCACACCGGAGACCCCCGAATTGAAGGACGTCCTCGCCCGAGCCCGCGCAGCCAGTGGGGAGATAGCCGCCGCGCTCGATGAGGACCAGGAGCCCGCGCCCGAGGAGCCCGCGGGCTGGCAGCCGATCTGGAAGCGGCCCCGGACACCGAAGTCGAAGGCGGCCAGGAAGAAGCAGCTGGACGATCAGCGGGAGCGGCTCCAGGACGCCGCCAAGCGCCGCCTCGCTGCGGGGGAGTCGCGCCGGCCCCGCTCCCGGCAGAGCCGGATCGGCAACGCGGCTGCCCGCCGCGATGCCCGCGCCCTGTCCCGGGTGCGGCACTCCAACGTCTGGCTGCGGTGACGATGCCGGACATCGTCCACCGAGTGGAGCCGACGATGTCGTGCAACCCGTGGCGATGTACGACATCGGGTGGAGTCCACTCCGGGCTCCACCCAGTGGGCTCCACCGAGTGGACTCCACTTCGGTGCGCCGGACGACGGTGGACTCCACCGTGGTGCGCACCGCGACGGTGCGCCCTCGCGCCCGGCACCGCACCACTGCGACGATGCCCGGCACTCCTGCACGTGCCGGTGCGCCTCACCCGATGTCCGCACCACACCGGTGCGCTCGCCGCGGCGACCCCTTGTCCGGGTGCGGCCGGACGCGTGCGACCCCCTTGTCCGGCTCAGTCGCACCCCCTTGACCAGCTCCGCCACCAAGGACGTTTCCCCTTGACACAGCCCGTTTCGCCTGGCGATCAGGTCGTGGTCAAGGGGGTGTGTGATATGGGAGCCCGCCCGGCCGTGGCCGCCCGGCGATGCGGTGCGGAGGTGCGGTGGTGCGCACCGGATGCGCGGTGCGGTGGGGTGGTGCGCGCACCACCGACGCCGTCACCGCACTTTGTGCGCACCGGGTGCGCGTGGTGCGGTGCGGTGCGCGCACCACCGGCATCGGATGGTGCGCACTACACGGCGGTGAGGCGCACTGGGTGCGCTTTCCATCGCCTGCTTCATCCCGGCGGCCTCCAGCTGGCGCAGGACGTCGGCGACGTCGCCCTGGTCCTCGGTGAGGATGTTCTCGGTGAAGCGGGTGATGGTGTCGGCGATGCCCGGTGCACCGGCCAGGCACACGCTGTGGCAGAGGAGCTCCAGCAGCAGCCGCCCGAGTGCCGCGGCGAGGAAGGAGTGCGCGCAGGGCTCCCCGTCGTGGTCGTCCTCGGCGGTGATGGGGATGAAGACGCGCGCGGCGACGTCCAGGAGCAGCCGGTGCAGCTCCGGGCCCGTGTCGTCGGCGACCGCGCAGGCGGTGTCGATGTCGCCGGCCTGCATCGCCCGGATGTAGGCGAAGGCGTCGGCGACGTCGTCCGGCTGCATCGGGGCGAGCGGCGCGGTGACGGTGTTCTCGGGCATGGGTGGCTCCCTCGTCTTCGGGCCGCCCCGCTGATCGCGGCGGCCTCGAAGACACCTTCGAACCGCGGCCCTGTGGACAGAGTCCGAGCACCGACGGTGAACATCCACGGCCCGATCCCTCGCCACGTTTCTCCTTGACCTGGTCCGCTACGTGCGACATACCGCCCATTTCAACGGGGGAGAAATCTCCGTCCCGGCACGCTGCGCGACGGCTCCGGGAAAAGGCGCTGCCGCCCGGGACGTGCCGCTGGGAGACTGCGGGGATGACCACGCAGCGGCTGCCGTTCCCGGTCCCGGACGACCGGGCCCACTACTTCGTCACCTGCTACGCCGACATGCACGACCTCGTGGAGGACCTGGTCGTGCCCGACGGCGTGCCCGAGGCCGCGGCGACGGTCCTGCGTACGGCGCGCGAGCTGCTGCGTCAGTCGTACTACTGCTACGAGTTCTCCACCGTGGCGGTCATGCACTCCCTTCGGCACCCCGGCCGCCACGCGGACGGACTGGGTGTCGATGATGACCAGGGACGGGTCCTCTTACGGGCTGCCCCGCGATTGATCTTGGTCACGTACGGGGACATGGGGAAGGCCGCGCGAGTTGTCTGGTGTGTGAAGATCAAACTGGCCCGCG
>NZ_JBEXCW010000211.1:0-4809 GCF_040605435.1 Streptomyces sp. NPDC005574 | reverse complement strand
ACGGCCGCGAACCAGTCAGCGAGGTCCTGCGTGGGCGTGCTCACTTCGCACCGCCCGTCGCGGGCTCGTCCTCGCGGAGGGCCTGCTGCACTGGCGCGAGGAATCGCGTCAACCGATCAGCCGACTCCTCCGCCGACGGACCCGGAACCCACGGCTTCACCGCTAGCGGATCCGCAGCGAACTCCGCCGCCAGCTCGTCCTCACGCGCCCACACCGCCTCGCGCTCCGCCAACTGCCGCCGGACAGCCGCCTCACCCTCGAAGTCCCCGTCCTCGCCAGCGTGCGCAGCCAGCCACTGGTAGGACTCCCGCACCTCGCGGCGGTGGCGCTCGACGGCCGGCCGCTCCAACTCGGCGATCCGGTGCTGGTTCTCACGCAGCGCTTCTGCCGCGTCCGACAGGGCCTCGTTCGTCGAGTGCCGCTCCGCCTCCAACTCGGCGATGCGCTGCTTCAACTCGGCTGTGTCGAACGTGTACGCCCGCTCGACCTCATCGACCCGGGCCCGCAGCGCGTCCGCCTCGCGCCGAAGCGTTCGCGTCTCGTTCTCCGCGAGGAGGCGAGCCCGATCCGACTCCTGCACCTCTACATGCAGTCGCTCGTTCGTCGCGAAGACGTCGTTACGCTGATCCCGGAAGGCGTCACCCTCCTTGCGGAGGTGCTCGACCTCAGCCAGCAGCTTCCGTGCCACCGGGTGCCGGCGCGCCTCGTGCTCCTCGAACGCCACCTGCAACTCGTCGCGGTTCGTCTCATCCCGCAGCCACTCCCGGACCGCACGCCAAGCCGCCGTCGACTGCGAGTTGGAGGCGACCCCGCCGTACGTGATGTGGTCGTGTGCCACGTCCAGCACCTCGGGCCACGCCCGGTCCTTCAGCGGGTGGAACACGCTGTCGGGCAGCAGCCAAGACGCGCGCGCCACATCGGGGATCTGCACGTACACCTGTGTCTGGCGGCCGTTCGACGCCATGTCATACGCGTCGAGCGTGACGCGGACGATGATCGAGTCGCTCATGCCGCCACCGCCGAGGCGATCTCGTCGGCCGCAACCAGCGTCCACGCCCGGAACGGCACACCGTTCAGCACGCCCTCGGCGTACGTGTACGTGTCCTCGTCCCCGTGCGGGCGCTCCGCCACCTCGACGCCGAGCGCCTCGGCGAACTCGCGGACCTGCTCGACGCCCGGGTAGAAGTGCAGGAGCACGCCCATCGGCCGCTCGAAGTCGGTGCCCGGGACGTGGTCGAAGTGGTCCTTACTGATGGCCACACCGTGCGGCGTCACCGGGGACTTCGCGGTGACCTGCTCGGCAACAGACAGGGCGGCCATGAGGCCTTCGAGGCCGGGGCGGAAGGTAATCTGATCGGTCACGGGGACCTCTCCTTCTCTGGTTGGTAGGGGTCGCCGAGTCGTTGGGTCGCTCAGGCCGGGAAGTCGGAGCGGCCCTTCGGCGTGTTCAGGGATGAGTCAGGCGGCGTGAGCGGCCGGCTGGGTGCGGGGGGTTACCCCGGCGGGGCGCGTCATGATGCGGCGCAGTTCTTCGACGAGCTCGGGAGTCGGCTCGGGGGCCTCCTCGACGCGGGCGTCGATGTATGCGAGTGCCTCGGGCGGAAGGAGCGCGAGGCGCTCTTCGCGGGTCACGCGGCGACCTGAACGGGTACGCGCTTGATGACGCCGCGGAGGTCGAGGTCGTACTGCTCGGCGAGGCGCATGGCCGAGTTCAGGTCAGGCTGGGCCTCGCCGCGGAGGATGCGGGACACCGACGACTCGGCGATTCCGGTCCGGCGTGCGATCGCCGCGTTGTGGTGGTCGCCGTGGGCCTTGATGGCCTTCAGCAGCTCGGGTACATCAAGACGGAACACGTAGTCACCTCCTTCGGGTTCTCTGTGGCAGGGGTTGTCGCTGGCGGAAGGGGATTCCTTGCTCACGAGGGAGACTCTGCCACCATCCTTGCTTGCGCGCAAGGGAGGATGGACCGCGTGTTGCGTCAATTTAGAATCAAATGCCTGTTCGAGTGCTGGAGTGAGCTGTGTTAACGCAGGTCAGTGGCGTGATTGGCGCCCTTGCGCGCCAGGGATTTACTGGCTATCTCCCTAACTAGGGCGGTAAAGTCACCGGACATGACCGATGCGACCCCCACGCGCGCGCAGCGATTCGCCGCCCGCGTTGTGCCAGCAGCCGAACGTGCCGGCTACACCGGGCACGGCGCCAAGGCACGCTTCGCGCGAGACACCGGCATGACCGAAAGCAGCGTCACCCGGCTTTGGCAAGGAACCGCCCTACCCGAAGCCCGCTTCTACGAAGCCATCGCCGCAGCGACCAGCCTCGACGTCGCAACCCTCCTCGTAGACGGAGGAGTTCTGTCACCCGAGTCTCTCCAGTCACTGTCCGAAACTGACCGATCGCAGGTACGCTCTGACCTCACCGTGGAAGAAGCGGCCGATCGACTGGGAATCCGGGACGAGGTAGGACGCCAAATGTTCTACGCAACCTACGAACGTCTCATGCGTCTACAAGACGAATCCTCAGATCACGCCGCCGACGACCGCGGAGGGACAGCGGCACAGATGTGATGCGGGGGTAGGCATGGAACTGTCGGGCGGCGCGCGAACCACGGCCGTAGCAGCCGGAGTGGGAATGCTGACCGGACTGATCACGGTCCTTCACGGCACCTACCGCAGCGATCTCGACCACACCGTCGGAGGAACCTGCCTCACCCTCACCGCACTCACAACGATCGCACTCGTCTTCATCCGCAAATGGATCACCGACACCAGCGACGAGAGGCGCATCCTCGCCGCAGCACAGCGCTCAGCCGAAGCCGAACGGGCCCGCTACTTCGCCGCGCAGGCCGCCCTGGAAAACGAACAGGGCCGCCTGCGCCAGGACATCACCGCCGAACGCCACGCCAACGCCGTCCGCCTCAAGACGGAACGTGAAGCGCTCGCCAACGAGTTCGAGGCCAAGCGGGGAGAACTCGCCGCGGAATCCATGGAAGTGGCCGTCCGCCTGGTGTGCGGGAAGAAGCTCGACCCCCGCCAGATCGCCACCGCGAAGCTCATCCAGTTCCCGCAGAACCTGCCCCACCAGCAGCGGGACCGCTCTCGGGAGCACGGAGAGGTCGCGCCCTAAAGCCCGGCTCCCCCACGAACACGAGCGTGATACGGCCCGGCTCCAGCCGGTGCACCCCCCGCTTCTGCGCCTTATGCAGGCGCACGGTGACCACCTTCCGGATCACCTCCCGCTTCTGCTCCAACGTCAGCCCGGGCCGGCCAGCCTCCTCCTGCCCGCTCCACACCGACTCCGGGTCCTCGGAGTGCAGCAGCGACAGCAGCAGCGGCGACACCCCCGTCATGGACTGCAGTTTCTTCCGCTCCTGCTCCAGCTTCGGCACCAACCGCTGCTCCATCGACGCCAGCGAGCCGGCCGACAGCCGGAAGCGGCCCGTCTCCTCGTCGAACTCCTCGGCCAACTTCCTGGCCTCGCGCAGCTGCTCCTCGAACCCGTTGATGCGGCGCTGCGCCGCGGCCACCTTCTCCTCCACGTCCCCATCGCTGGGGACCAACGCCATCGTGGCTTGCCGCTTGTTGGAGAACCACCGCATGACGGCCTCCTCGACGAAAGCATCCATCCAGTCCTCGCGGATCGTGACGTCCTTCCGCACCCGGCAGCGCAGGTACGGCATGCCACGCAACGGCACTTGCTCCAGCAGTGCGTGATCGCCGCAGTGCCCGCACAGGGCAATGAGGGACAGCAGATGCGTCGCCTCGGAGCCGCGCTGTGTACGCCGCTCCGGGTCCGTGAGCCTGGCCGTAACCCGGTTGAACATGGCGCGCCCTGCTGGCGTGTGGAGTCCTTTGATCGGCTCCCACGTTGCCGTCCGCCAACTCCCCCGGTGGATGCGCTCACCGAGATAGGCGCGGTTGAGGAGCATGCGCCGGGCGGTGATCTCCGTCCACTCGCTTCCGTCCGGCCGGGCCGCGTCCTCCTGCGACCTCAGCCACCGAACGAGGGACCGCAGGGAGCCACCAGAGTCCACGTGGAGGAAGGACTGAAGCACATACGGCCCGTTCGTCGGGTGCTCGTACTGCCGGACGCACCTCAGCTTGCCGCTCACGACCTCGTAGTCCCGTGCGAACCCGTACAGCAGCCGGCCGTGCGGGGCGCCCTTCGCCGCGGTCGCCTCTGCCGTGCGCAGGTTCCGGTCGCGGATGCCCTCCGCCTCGTCCTCGGCGGCGATCGCGTCCATCGCGGTGGCCTTGCGGTCCTCGCGTCGAGACAGGTCGTATACCTGCCCGTTGTAGCAGAGCAGCGCGCCGGCGTTCAGGCAGGCCGCGCGCAGGCGTACGTACGCTTCGAGGTCGCGGTAGTACCTGCTCGCCTCGAAGGCCACGACGATGCGCGTGACTCCGGGCCGGGCCGGGCCGTTCTCGATGGCGTCGAGGAGTTCCTCGAACTCGTCGCGTGCTTTGGTGGCATGGCGGGAGGCCGACAGGCCGAGGTCTTTGAACTCGTCGGCGATGGGCCAGTTGCTTTCGCGGCAGAGGGCGCGGCCGTTGCCGAGCTGGTCCTCGACGGAGTGCCCCTGCTTCTTCGGGTCACGGGAGGCCCTGCCGTAGAGCAGGGCCTCGAACTCCGTGTCGGGGAAGACGAGATGCAGGTATTGCGGCGCGAACGGCATGGCCGGACTCTAGCCAAGATGAGTGTCTAAGCGCCATTGTCCGGGGACAGTGTCGCTAAGACACTGATGCGATGTTTTCGGGCGCGCCGCGGGGCGTCACCTTCGGGGGAGGGTGACGCCCCGTCGGTGTGTGGGGT
>NZ_JBEXCW010000210.1:0-4998 GCF_040605435.1 Streptomyces sp. NPDC005574 | reverse complement strand
CCGCACCCGACATCCCGCCCCTCCCCGAGGCCGCGTAACATCACAGACCGGAACCTCCCTCGTCGAGCCTTTTACACCGCTCCGAGGACGCCACCAGTGATCCACCTCGCCACGCCAGCCCGCGTGTCACTCACCAAGGCCGCGTAACATCAACCCCACGGAACCCCTCGTCGAGCTTTTCCACCGCCCCGAGGACGCGACCCCTGCAACTAGCCACATCAAAACGGGGCAGAACCACTCAAGGGACAACTACGCCGGGGCCGTGGTCCCGAACCGGGTCACACCCCCGAGGAATCACTCAACCTGACAATGCCGTCCGTCAGCCAGGTGCGGATGGTCTGCGCGGTGGCCGCGGCGTCGTCTTCCAGGATCGTGAAGTGGTCGCCCGGAACTTCTGTCACCGTTTGAGCGGCCGGCCAGTGCGCCCGCCAGTCGACATCGACCGACATGGTTTTCATCGGGTCGGCGGCGCGTATGAGCAGTGTGGGTGTGGTGACTGGTTCGGGGGTCCAGTGCGCAAAGAGCCGCAGGTAGCCGCCCATGGCAGTGATCCAGGTGTCGTCTACGAGATCGCGGCCGCGTTCCAGCAGGCTTGGGATGGCCGCTGACAGGACGCCATCGAGCGTTTCGTGATCCGGATGGTAGGTGTCGATCAGGATGAGTGCGCTGGGCGGGGTCCCCCGCTGCTCCAGTTCGGCGGTCACGGCGCTTGCGATCCATCCGCCAGAGGAATGGCCGAGCAAGATGAAATCTCTGCTCTGCTGGGCGGCAATGGTAGCGGCGTGCGTAGCCACAAGCGCTGCGAGGGTCTCCGGGAGCGGCTGGCCGGTGGAATAGCCCGGTGCCGGTATGACCTTTACGGCGTGGCTGCCCGTGAATTCTGCCGCGAGGAGATCGTACTGGTGGACTCCCGCCAGGGCAAGCACGGAGGGGAGGCAGATGACGTCCGGCGTTTTCGTGCCGCGGGTGAGGAGGACGGGCTCGGGCATGGGGTCCGCTTCAGCGGGATTGCTGTATGTGGCGCGGAGACGGGAGGCGGTTTGTGCCAGGGCGATGGCTTCGGGGACCGAGCCGTGCCGCAGCGCTTCGTCGAACCGAGCCAGCACGGCAGTGTCCGGGGATGCCGGCAGCGCGGTTGTGGATGATTCCTGCTCAAGTAGTACGGCCAGGTGGGCGGCGAGATCCGCGGAGGTTGGATGGTTGAAGACGAGGGTGGCCGGCAGTCGAAGCCCGGTGGTTTCGCTGAGCCTGTTGCGCAGTTGAAGCGAGGTGAGCGAGTCGATCCCGAACTCTCTGAGCATTCGGTCGGATTCGATCTGATCACCGCTGTCGAGTCCGAGGACAGCCGCCGCGTGGGCGCGCACGACGGCGAGCAGATCGCCGTGAGTGGGCTCTGGTTGGTGCCCATAGCGTCGTGTGACCAGGTCTCGCAGCAGTGCCGGTGGCGCTGTCTGGATCCTTCGTAGGTTCATGGGGGCGGGCACTAGGACGGTCTCGTCGCTTGCGCGTGCGTTGTCCAGCAGCGCGAGACCTTCGGTGGCCGTCATGGGTAGCATCCCGCCGTCCTGGAGCCTGGACAGGGTCTCCTGGGGCAGCTGGGTGTCCGCCCACAGTCCCCAGGCGAGCGACTGGGCGGGCAGTCCCTGCGCGCGCCGGTGGGTGGCCAGGGCGTCGAGGAAACTGTTGGCGGCGGCGTAGGTTGCCTGTCCTGGGTTGCCGATCACGCCGGCGATGGAGGAGAACATTACGAACGTGGTCAGATCCCGGTGCTTGGTCAGCTCGTGCAGGTGCCAGGCGGCGTCCACCTTGGGCCGGAGCACCGCGGCGAGGCGTTCCGGTGTCTGGGCCTGTACGACGCCGTCGTCGAGGACCATGGCGGCGTGCACCACACCGGTCAGCGGTCGGCGGGCGTCGATGGACTCGACCAGACGCGCGAGCTGATCCCTGTCGGCGACATCGCAGGCGACGACCGACACGTCGGCGTCCAGTTCCGAGGCGTCCCAGGCCGTTTCTCCCCGCCGGCTTGCCAGGACCAGATGCCGGACGCCGTGCGTGGTCACCAGGTGTTGCGCGAGGAGCCGTCCCAGGGCTCCGGTGCCACCGGTGATCAACACGGTGCCCTCGGGATCCCACGGCCGCTGGTTCGTCCCCGCCATGGCAGGGGTGAGCCTGGGGACCAGCAGCCGCCCCCCGCGCACGGCCAGTTGGGGCTCATCGCATGCCAGTGCCTCGTCCAGGACGTCGCTCCCGTCGCCCGTCTCGTCGAGGTCGAGGAGGATGAACCGCTCCGGGTGTTCGCCTTGCGCGGCCCGCACAAGTCCCCATACCGCTGCCTGGGACAGATCCCGCACGGCCTCCTCGACGGTTGTAGAGACCGCGCCACGTGTTGTCACGAGCAGCTTCGACGAGGAACTCGCCAGGTGGGCCTGGATGCGCTGGAGCGCCTGGGTGCTGATCTCCCTCACCGCGGTGGGGACATCCATGGACTGCGCCGTGGGCGGACACACGAACCGCTCCACGGTGCTTGGCGCCGCTGGTGCTGATCTGGTGTTCCCAGGAGCTGCCCAGTCGATGCGGAACAGCTGGTCCCGGCCCAGCCCGGTCGGCGCCGGGCGGGTGGTCATCGACTCTGCCGACACCACGATGTCGCCACTGGCCGGGTCGTAGCCGGTCAGCGATATCGTTTCCGTCCCGCTCAGGTCCAGCCGCGCCCGGAGCCTGGTCATCCCGGGTTTGTCCACCGTCACACCGCCCCACGCGAAGGGCAGGCGGACCGGCTCGCCGTCCAGGCCGGAGACGAGGAGCGTGGCGTGCACCGCGGCGTCCAGCAGGGCCGGGTGCAGCAGGTAGTGCCGGGCGTCGTCCTCGAGGCTGGAGGGCACCACTGCGTCGACGTACAGCTGGTCACCGGCCTGCCATGCCGCGCGCAAGCAGCGGAACGCGGGGCCGTAGTGGTAGTCGGCGTGCGCGGCCCGGTCGTAGAAGCCGGTGACGTCCAGAGGCTGTGCGTCGTCGGGCGGCCAGGACAGCGGAGGCTCCTGACGCGGCGATCCCTGGACGAGGGTGCCGCAGGCATGCTCACTCCATGACTCATCACTCGCGGCCCGGGCGTACACCCGGACGGGCCGTCGGCCCTGATCTGTGGTGCTTTCAGCGATGACCTGCAGTTCGACGGGCGTGTCCGGGTTGAGGACGAGCGGGGTGTGGACGGCCAGTTCTTCGATCTGACTGCAGCCGCCCTGGGCGCCGACGGCCATGGCCACCTCGATGAAAGCGGTGCCTGGCAGCAGCGTGCTCTCCCCGACCGCGTGGTCGGCGAGCCAGCTCTGGTCCGCCGGCGAGAGCTGCCCGGTGCCCACGACGCTTCCGCCGTCCGCTAGTTCGACGATCCTGCTCAGAAGGGGGTGATCGCGGTCCTTGGGGGCCGGCCCCGGGGCCAGCCAGTACCGCTGTCGTTGGAAGGGGTAGGTCGGCAGGTCGACTAGGCGCCCGCCGCGCAGGGCGGCGGCCCAGTTCACGGCGACTCCGTTCACCCAGGCTTGCGCGACCGAGGAGAGGAAGCGTTCGACGGTGCCGTCGTCGCGCTGCAGCGACCCACCGACGAAGACTTCCTGCCGGTCGGTGGCGTCCAGGAGCCGCTCAAGTGGCGCGCGCAGGATTGGGTGCGGGCTGATTTCGACAAATGCGCCGCATCCTGCGGAGAGCAGTTCTCTGATGGCTTCTTCGAAGCGGACGGTCTGGCGCAGGTTGCGGTACCAGTAGTCGGGGCCCAGTTCGGTGGTGTTCAGGCGGCCGCCGGTGACTGTGGAGTAGAACGGGATCGCGCTGCCGCGTGGGCGGATGCTGGACACGGCGGACAACAGGTCGTCGCGCACTGCTTCGATCTGCGGCGAATGTGACGCGAAGTGGGTGCCCCGCACCAAATGCGCCTCGATGCCGTCTGCCACGCACTCGGCGACTAGCCGCTCGACCGCTTCCCGGTCGCCGGATACCACGACGGAGTCCGGTCCGTTGACCGCCGCTACCCCCACTCCGTCGACCAGGCGTGGCCTGAGCTCCCGCTCAGGCAGGAAGATTGACGCCATGGCGCCCCGCCCGTCCAGCCGAGCCGCCATCTGGCTGCGGGCCACGACGACCTGAGCCGCGTCTTGAAGCGAGAGGGCGCCGGCGACATACGCTGCCGCGACCTCGCCCTGCGAATGGCCGACGACGGCCTCGGGCTCGACTCCGAAAGAGCGCCACCAGGCGGCCAGTGCCACCATCACGGCGAAGAGCACCGGCTGGATGGCGTCGGCGCCTTCCGGTTCGCCGTGGCGTAGGACGTCCTCCACGGACCAGCCCGCCAGCGGCTCGATGACCTGGGAGCATTCGCGCAGTTCTGCCGCGAACACGGGAGCGGTGTGGAGCAGGTCACGTGCCATCCCCAGCCACTGCGATCCCTGGCCGGGGAAGACGAACACGGGGCGGCGCTCGTCTTGAGACGCCGCTGTGCCCCGGATAGGGCCGTGTGGCAGCAGCACCGAGCGGTGCGCGAACGCCGCACGGCCCATTGCCAGGGTCCAGCCGACATCGAGCGGGTCAAGCTCTTGGTGGCTGATGGTGTGGTTGCGGAGCTGGTCCTCCTGCACGCGCAGCGCTTCCGCGCTCTTGGCCGACAGGATCCAAGGAACCGGTCCGGGGGACGCCACTGACGCGGGAGGTTCGGCTTCGACCCCTTCGAGGATCAGGTGGGCGTTTGTCCCGCCGGCCCCGAACGCGGACACCGCCGCCCGCCTCGGCCGATCCACCGGTGGCCAGGATGTGGGGTCGGTCAGCAGTGTCACCTTGCCGCTCGCCCAGTCGATGTGCGGGCTGGGCTCCTCGACGTGGAGCGTCTTCGCGCGGGTGATCTCCCGTTTCAGCACCTCATCCCGCGAGGACATCCCTCCGGAGCCGGAGCCGGAGCCGGAGCCGGAGCCGGAGCCGGAGCCGGAGCCGGAGCCGGAGCCGGAGCCGGAG
>NZ_JBEXCW010000209.1:0-5068 GCF_040605435.1 Streptomyces sp. NPDC005574 | reverse complement strand
CGACGTGGGCCGGGCGACCGGCTGGGTGTCGGAGGACGACGAGGGGTCGCGGCAGACCCGCCCCTACGAGGGCTCGTGCATCTTCCAGAACCGGCTGTCATCGGGGTCATGATCACCGGCATGTAGGGTCGGTTCATGGCTGACGACTGGCGGACGGATCGCACGGGGGCCGCGCTGCGTGGCGAGAACCCGACCGTGCTGCGACGGCTCGAGTCGGGTTTCGCCGTGATCGGCGACGTGCAGTTCCTGCCGGGCTACTGCGTCCTGCTCGCCGACGAGCCCGGAGTCGAGCGGCTGTCCGACCTGCCGAGAGCGGCGCGGCTGGCCTTCCTGTCCGACATGGACCGCCTGGGCGAGGCGGTGGAGCGGGCCTGCCTGCGGCTCGACCCGGGGTTTCGCCGGGTCAACCTGGAGATCCTGGGCAACACCGATCCGTTCCTGCACGCCCATGTCTGGCCGCGCTACACGTGGGAGCCGGCCGAACTGGCCGGCATGCCGGTGTGGCTGTATCCGCGGGAACGGTGGAGCGAGGAGCGGTCCCGGCTCGGCTCGCGACACGACGTGCTGCGCGAGGCGATCGCCGCCGAACTGGACGCGCTGGGCGGGGCGGACGCGGCGGACGCGACGGCCTGAAGGAGTCGGGCCACCGGCTTCCCGGAAGCGGGTTCGACCGCTGGAAGCCGACGTCGAGTCGTTCATGCTCGTGAACAATAATCATGTACACGACTGTTGACGCGCCCCAGGCAAGCCTCTAGCGTCCGGAGAAAGCGCTTTCCCCATAGGAGTGCGTGCTTACGGCTCCGCGGCCTGTTCACGTACTCGGATCTGTCACGCTGCCACACCTGGAGCATGACGGAAAGGGGCGGACACCGCCCGGCCGGCGACGCGGGAAGCACCCCGCGGCCGTCGCCGTACGGCGGAGCGGCACCGCTCTCAGCACACTCCCTGGTCGGACGAACCCATGAACTTGGAGACGAACGATGCACCTGAGACCAGTCATCGCGTCCGCCGGTCTGCTGGCCGGCACCCTCGTCGCGCTGTCCGGCACCACCGCGCAGGCCGCGTCCGTGCGGTACGAGGCGGAGAGTTCCCCGGCGGTCTGTACCGGCACCATCGACTCCGACTGGTCCGGCTACTCGGGCAGCGGGTTCTGCAACGGCACCAACGCGGCAGGCGCACATGTCCAGTTCACCGTGAACGCCTCGGCCGCCGGCACGGCGACGCTGAGGATCCGCTTCGCCAACGGGACCTCCGGCGCCCGGGCCGCGACCCTCACCGTGAACGGTTCGAACAGCACGACGGTGTCCTTCGAGAGCACCGGCGCGTGGGGGACCTGGGCGACGAAGACGGTCACCGTGCCGGTGGCCGCGGGCGCCAACGCCGTCCGGATCAGCCCCACCGGCACGGGCGGCCTGCCCAACATCGACTACCTGGACGCCGAGACCGGCGACACCACCACACCGCCGTCCGCCACCGCGCTGTACGTGGCGCCGAACGGCACCGACGGCGCGGCCGGCACGCAGTCCGCTCCGACGACCCTCGCCTCGGCGATCACCCGCGTCGCCTCCGGCGGGACGATCTACCTGCGAGGGGGGACGTACGACTACGCCCAGACGGTGACCATTCCGGCCGGCAACAACGGCACCGCCGCCGCCCGCACGAACCTGTCGGCCTATCCGGGCGAGACGCCGGTGCTCAACTTCTCGGCCATGACCGAGGATCCGGCCAACCGCGGGCTCGCCGTGAACGGGTCGTACTGGCACGTCTCCGGGCTCGTCGTCGAACGGGCCGGTGACAACGGCATCTTCGTCGGCGGCAGCAACAACGTCATCGAACGCACGGTGACGCGCTTCAACCGGGACACGGGGCTGCAGCTGTCGCGTATCGCCTCCACCACGCCCAGGGACCAGTGGCCCGCCAACAACCTCGTGCTGAGCGCGGAGTCGCACGACAACGCCGACTCCGACGGCGAGGACGCCGACGGCTTCGCCGCGAAGCTCACCGTGGGCAGCGGGAACGTCTTCCGCTACGACGTGTCGCACAACAACATCGACGACGGCTGGGACCTCTACACCAAGACCGACACCGGAGCCATCGGACCGGTGACCATCGAGGACTCCCTGTCCTACGACAACGGCACGCTCAGCGACGGCACCGTGAACTCCAACGGCGACCGCAACGGCTACAAGCTGGGCGGCGACGACATCGCGGTCAACCACATCGTGCGGCGCAACATCGCCTACCACAACGGCAAGCACGGGTTCACCTACAACAGCAACCCCGGCACGATGGCCGTGTCGAACAACGTCAGCATCGACAACACCCAGCGCAACTTCTCCTTCGACAAGGGGACGTCGGTGTTCCGCGACAACACCTCGTGCCGCAGCGGAAGCGGGTCGAACGACAAGACCGTCGGCGACGCCGACAGTTCGAACCAGTTCTGGTCCGGCACGAACGGCTCCCGGTGCTCCGCCTACGCCGGCGCCCTGGGCTGGTCCTACGCCTCGGACGGCCGCCTGGTGGTGACCTTCGGCGGCAAACCGGTCACCCCCTGACCGACCCGGACGCCCTCCGCGTCGTCACCCCGGCCCGCCGGCCCGCACCCGCATCCGGCCGGCGGACCGGGGCTGCGCACGCGGAACGCACGGGACTTGTCCCGGACGCGACATCACACGTATGGCACGAAATACATATGAAATTCCGATAGCTCCTTTATCGTCCCTTGACATGATTTCACCTCACGCACGTGATGCGAGAAAACCGGCCGGGCCGAGAGCGGTCCACCACGTGACCCTCGGGCTGTTCCTGCCGGTCGCGGCCCTGCTCACGCTCCTGACGCCGACCGCCCACGCCGTGACAGCCGCGGGTCTGGGCGCCGACTGGGACGCCATCGCCCGCTGCGAGGCAGGCGGCAACTGGCACGCGAACACAGGGAACGGCCACTACGGCGGCCTCCAGTTCAAGCAGTCCAGCTGGGTCGCCGCCGGCGGCCGGAGGTTCGCCCGCCGGGCGGACCTGGCGACGAAGCAGGAACAGATCACCGTGGCGCGCCGGCTCGCCGCACTCCAGGGCATGAACGCCTGGACCTGCGCGTGAGACTGCGGTGAGCGGGCTCTCCCGGCCGCGAACGGCCCGCGAGACGGCGGCGGAGCAGCTCACGGCCTTCGCGGCTCCCCCGGCCGGCCGCGGTCACAGCCTCCAGGAGCGCAGCCGCTCGGCGACCCGCTCGACGCCGATACGGCTGTCGCGGATCGCGCGCACGAGGTCCGAGAGGGCGCCGTAGGGCGGATCGACACCCTCGCCCGACTGGTCCATGTACTGGGCCGCGACGAACGCGGCGTACAGGCTGTTGCGGAACGGAAGCGGCTCCAGGCGCACGATGGTGTGCATCAGCGCCGCCGCGCGCCAGGCCGCGTCCGGGTCGGCGGCGGCCAGGGTGGGCAGCCGGGTCCTGTGCCGGGCGACGGCGGCCACCAGCGCGGAGTAGTCCGCGACGGTGAGGTCCTCGCGGTCGAGCGCGGCTTCCTGGACGTCGAGCAGCCAGGAAACGTCGATGGAGAGAGCCATCAGGCGGCGGCGGACCCGTCGTCACTCCGGACGGGCGGTACCTCGTCCGGGAAGGCGTCGTCGAACTCGGCGCGCAGCCGGTCGGCCCATCCGGCGGCGCCCGCGACGAAGTGCCTGCGCTGCATCTCCCGCACGCCGAGGTCGTGGAGATACTGCTTGAGGCTCTTGCCCTCGGCCGCGGCGGCGGCCCGCACACCTTGCAGTTCCTCGTCGGTGAAGGACACGTTCAACGATGGCATGCGCCGATGGTACCTACTAGGTGCCACTGACGCGAGGGTCGTCACCCGCCCCGACCGCCGGGGCCTGGCGGGATTCCTGTTCGCCGGGGTGCTCCACGGGACTCAGGTAGGGCAGGTCCGTCAGCGGCCGGTCGGTGCAGAACCGCACGAGGAGGTCCGCGTGGGCGGCGTCCTGCTCCAGGGTGAACATGTGGTCGGCGTCGAAGAAGGTCGCGAAGGGCGCGCGCAGGTCCCGGGCCAGCTGGCGCCCGAGGGCCGGCGTGGTCAGGTGGTCGTGCTCTCCCGTGTAGACGATCGCCGGCACGTCGAGGCTGAGCGGCCGGTACCACTCGTGCAGCATCATGCGGGCGTTGTGCTCGGAGGCGTTGTCGAGGTCCCGCCGGCCCTGGGTGCGGAACTGGTGGCTCAGCATCCGCCAGACGGCCGCGTGCCGGGGGATACGGTGGTCGGGCGGCATCACGAACGTCGACAGCAGACTGGCGGCGAGCTCCTCGCGCCGGTCCTCCGCGACCATCCTCCGCCACTCGGGGATCCTGCCGAGATACGACGACGGAAGGTGTCCCGTCATGGCCCCCAGCATCAGGCGTGACACGTGCCGCGGATACAACTGGGCGCAGCGCAGGGCGATCGCGCCGCCGTAACACGTGCCCAGCAGGTTCGCGGAGCCGATGTCCAGCTCGACGAGCAGGTGGCGCAGCGCCCCGGCGAGGAAGTCGTACCCGTGGTGGGGAGGCAGCGCGTCGGCCGCACCGAAACCGGGCAGCTCCACGGTCACCAGCGAGAGGTGCGGAAGCAGCAACTTGTCGTAGTTCGTCCAGGAGTTGCGGTCCTGCATCATGCCGCCCACGACGACCAGGGGTTCGGTGACCGCGGTGGCCGACTCCGCGACGCGGCACAGGTACTTGAACCCCTCGAACTCCAGCCGGTACTCGCCGCCGCTCCCGTTCACCGGCTGCTCCGTCCGGCGGTCGGGGCGGGGTCGTGTCGCGGGCGGGGCCACGGGCCGGGACGTTCGTACGACGTCGGCGAAGCCGCGGGGTGCGGGGCTGTGTTCACATGCGCTTAACGGCTGCCGGTCCGCATTGTCACGGTCCATCGCCGTGGACCTTGGCCCACCGCGGCCGGGCCCCCGCGCGGGGGCCCGGCGGCACGCACCGGGCCCCGGGGGTGATGCACACTTGAGCCTGTTCCACTCAAGTCATCGCTGGAGGAATCAACCATGGCACGTGCGGTCGGCATCGACCTGGGCACGACTAACTCCG
>NZ_JBEXCW010000208.1:0-5172 GCF_040605435.1 Streptomyces sp. NPDC005574 | reverse complement strand
CAGCTACTACTGCCTCTACACGATCATCGACATCTACAGCCGCTACACCGTCGGCTGGATGCTCGCCACAGCTGAGAACAAGGAACTGGCTGAGCAGTTCCTGTCCTCCTCGATCGCCAAGTACAAAGTGGAATACGGACAGTTGACGATCCACTCCGACCGGGGGTCGCCGATGATCGCCGAGAACGTCGCGCAAATGATGTCGAACCTGGGCGTCACCAAGTCGCACTCCAGGCCGAAGACCTCCAACGACAACCCGTACTCGGAGAGCCAGTACAAGACCCTCAAGTACCGGCACGACTTCCCCGACCGGTTCGGCTGCGTCGAGGACGCCCGTGCCTGGTGCGAGCGGTTCTTCGACTGGTACAACCTGGAGCACCGCCACTCCGGGATAGCGATGCACACGCCCTTCGACGTGCACTTCGGCCTCGCCGAGCAGCTATGCGAGATGCGCGCCGACGTCCTCGCCGGCGTCTACGAGAAGCACCCCGAACGGTTCGTCCGCAAGGCCCCCCAGCCACCCAAGCTCCCCACGGCCGCCTGGATCAACAAGCCCGACCAACCCCAGCCCGACGACCAAACGATCCCGGCACAGCGATAGAACGACCTACCTGCCTTGATCACGTTGACAGGTTCCGCCATGCGAGTGGAGGCGGGGTGCGGCGTGCTTGGTAGGTGGGCCGCGCCCCGCGTGGTGGTCAGGGTTTTCTGATCTGCGGGATTCCGAGGTCAGCGATGCGGGCTGTGGTCTGGTTTCGGGTGCGGTCCATGGCCGTCAGCTTGTTGCGGGCGGCTTCGAGGCTGATTCGGAGGCCTTCTTCTTCACCCAGCCAGCCGTTGAGTTTGGCTTCTGCGATGCGATCGGTGAGGCTGCGGATGATCTCGATCAGCCTGTTCCGTTGAGCGGGGTCGACTCGCAGCATGGGACAGCGGATGCAAGCGTGTTCGTGCCTGCAGGGCGTCCCGTAAGGCCGTCCGCAGGTGCCGAGTTCGAGCTTGCGCAACGCAAAGTGCTGCTGGAACTCGCGCCATTCGTCGTCCGTCGGGTCGCGGTATTCGGCGGGCGGCCGTAGGGATCGCCGCTGGTCCAGGAAGGATCGGTAGGAACGGATCAGGTCTTCCTGGAAGACCGCCAGGTAGGCCTGCGTGGTGGACAGGTCCTCGTGCCCCAGCAGCCGGGCAGCGATATGGACGGGCAGACCGCCGGTGACTGCTTCGGTGGCGAACATCCTGCGGAAGTCGTGTGGCGTGAACTTCAACGGCTCGCCCGCGGCGTCCCGCAGACCGGTGCGAGCCAGAGTGCTGTCCAGCAGTTTCTGGACCGTCGTGTGGGACATGACCTCGTTGCGGTGTCCTCGCGTCCGACGCTGGAACAGGTGAGGCAGCATCGGGCCAAAGGTGCGTTCGTGAGGGTCGTACTGACTGGTGAGAGGAATCGTCCCGCCGTTGGTTCGGCGAAGTCGGGTGACGACCGTGGCCAGGACGCTTGCCAGCTCCGGACTGATCAGCAGCAGCCGTTCCTCGTTGCTCTTCGACGGCACGATCTGAAGCAGCGGAACGAGTTCGCTGGTGTCGGCAAGCCGGTAGGACACCAGTGCAAGGTGGGTGATCTCCAGTAGTTCCTCGCGGCGGATGCCGGTGTGCCGGAGCGTCTCGATGACCGCCCAGGCCCAGAACGCGTCGTCCTCGCTCTGGAACAGATCGGTCTTCTCACCAGTGGCGAGGTTCTCGACCATGACCGCTTCGGGGCGGGAGCGGTGTGTGTTCCGCACCCACGTCTTGTAGATGAACCGCAAATAGGGGACGCCGTCGTGCTCGAACCGCTCGCCGATGGGGGCGGCTCGTGCGGCGGTCAGCAGCGCTTCCTGGGCGGCGCGGTGCCGTTCGGCTGCGGCTACCAACGCGGGCAGGCGCGGAAGCCGTTCACGGACCCGCTGGTGCATGTGGGCCCGGGTGCGGCGCCGGTATTTTTGCAGTCCGTCGGTGTCGCCGCGGCGCACCGGGCTGGGAACGGCGTGCGGTGCCCAGCTCGGGTCCTCCAGGGCCCATTCCTGAATGTCGAGGTAGAAGCTGCGGACCTGGACCAGGACGTGGAGGTAGCCCTTGCGCGGGCGGGGCTTGTCCCTCCGTTTGGTGACGTATTTCATCCGTTCTTTCCAGGCCAGGGCCACCTCATCCGGCAGGTGAAGGCTGTCGACTTCGGGGTGGTGGGCCTCGATGTCGGCCCAGAAGCAGGACACAAGGTGGATGAGCATGTGCTGGAACGACACGTAGTCCAGGCCCGCCCGGCGCTCTTCGAGATAACGCACCAGTGCGTCGCGAACTGGCTTGCAGCGCAGCCGATAGCGGTCGACTAGCTCAGCGGTCGGCCGTTGGCCCTGGTGCTGGAAGGCCTTGTAGGAGACGGACTTGGGCAGGATGCCGACGCCTCGCAGCAGGTCCCAGGCCGGGTAGATGCCGTGTGGCACGAGTCCGTTCTTCGCCAGGCCCCAGTGCCGGAAGTCCTCGAAGTCCTCCGCGGTGAGCTGATCCGGACCCCGGCCGGTGTGCAGTACCAGTTTCGACAGCACGTTCATGCCTTCGATCAGGCGCCGTTCGACCATGCCGTCGTCCTTGGCCTGCTGAAGAATGCGCTCGAATACCTCGGGCTGGATCGATCGCCACACATCCCGAAACAAGGTGAGCGAGTAGTAGCCGGCAAGGAAGCCATGGCCGGGCAGGATCACCTGGTTCAGCAGCAGACTCGCGATGCCGGCGACGTTCGTGGCCCGCCGGTGCACCGTCCCGGCGGTGGAGTCGGACGGGATCATGCTGAGCCAGCCCAGGTCCGCGTCGGCCTGCGAGGCCAGCCACCGCTCCTGCCACCCCGCTCCCGGATGGGACGCCAGCCAGGTGAGGATGATGGGAACCCCGCGGCGCAGATCACGCTTGCGCTTGTCGGTGTAACCCAGGCGCTCCGCGTGCCGGACAGCCGCTGCCAGCACCTCGCCGGGCTCACTCTGATCCAGCGGGCCGAGCCGCAATGCGGGTGCCGTGAGCGACGCCTCCTCCCGCGGCGGTCGCGGGAGCGGGACAGCGGTGACGGTGGTGACATCGGTGCTCACGGCGCGACACCTCCAAGGAGGACGGCCAGGTCATCGGCGTCGTAGCCGACGGCCACCGGCTTCGGCTCTGCGGCAGCCTCCTCGCGGTCGGCGAGATAGCGATGGACACGCCGCAAGACCTCCTCGTCGTCTTCGGCGAGGTAGACCTGGGTCGTGGTCAGGTGGGCATGACCGAGGATGACCTGCACGTCCCGCAGGGAGAGCTTGTGCGACCGGACCATGCGCAGGGCACTGGTGTGCCGCAGGTCGTGCATGGTCCAGTTCGTGCCGAGCACGTCGTTCACCCGGCGCAGCACCGCCCGCAGGGCGTCGTAGTTCAGCGGTCGCCGCGTCAGGTCCTCACCTGGCTTCTTTCGACGCCGCAGGGTCCACCAGACCGGATCGGCTGGGCCGAGATCTTTCAGCTCATCCAGATAGAGGCGCAGCCAGACGAACGCCTCCGCGCTGGCCGGCAGCCACTGCAGGGCGCCCGTGCCCTTGCGGCGGACTTGGACAAGCTGGTCGCCCCAGTCGATGTCAGCGGCTCGGATACCGAGGAGTTCGCTAGCCCGGGCCGCCGTGCTCACGGCAAGCGCCAAAATCGCCCGGTCTCGATTGGATCGCATCGCCGCGAAGAGCTCGACCCAGCGCTCATCCGGCATGGCCCGAGGCCGCTGCCTGGGCACTTTGGGGTTGTAGTGCAACCGGCCTTCCGGCCGGAACGACTCCAGCGGGTTGTGATGGGCATTCGCCCGACCACGCCGCCCCCGGTCCCGCCGCACCGGGTTGACCAGCGGGCCGTCGCCGGCATCGATGACGAACTCGTAGAAGCAGCGCAGCACCGCATTGCTGTGCCGGATCGTCCGGGCGCCATAGCCGTCACCCGGATACTGCTTACGCGTGATCGGATTGACCTGCCCGGCAGTTGCCGCCGACTTCGTCCGCGGCGCCCGCCGCTGCTTCTTCGCCTGCCCCATCCACAGCACGAAGTCCCGCACCTCCGCGGACGTCACCCTGTCCCAAGGCACCTCGATGGCATGCAGAAACCTCCACCAACGGTGCAGGTCAAAGGCGTAACTGCGGACACTGCCCGCAGAGTGACCGCGGGCCACGAAGTCGCGCAGGAAGCGCCGGATCGGCTCGACCGGGCGACCGTCCGGGTCCACGACCACGTACGGGATCACGTCGTTGACAGGCACGACCCGACCCCAGCGGGCAAGACGGATTGACTGGAGATCCCTTGGGACCTCGACGGATGAAGACATGCAGCTCCTCCCTCGAATAGCTGCATGTCTCGTACCGGATCGCTGACCAACTCGACTTGCGACACACGGAGTTACTCATCCTTAGTCCGGTCAACATGGTCGGCGTCGGCGATCAGGACGTGTAGTTGCCGTCGGTGGGTGCGGGAGAGGCGGGCGATGCGGTCCTGGAGGGCGTCGCGGCCGGGCAGGCTGGTGAGCGGGTCGCGGCGGGCAGCGTCGAGGTGGCGGCGTACACGCACGTCGTCGGCGAGGACGGCCAGAGCGAACGGGACGGCCGCGGCGATGACCAGCGTGCGCGACGGCTGCCGTAAGGCGCCGGATACAGGCATGATGGGATCTCCGTTCCCGCCCGTCAGGGCGGACATGGGAGAGGCGCACCCCGAGCTGTCGAGGCTTTGGTGGGGTGCGCCTCTTGCTGTGCGTGCTGCGTGTTCTGGTGTGCTCGAAACGGCCAGGCAGACTGAATGGGCCGATGTCTTGTGACGGAGATGGAGGCACACCTGGGGGTGGTCGTACCTTCAGCCGATGCTGCGGCCGCCTCCAGGACCTGACCGCCGGCCGCCCAGCGGCGCGGCTGGCCGGATGCTGCTGCAGTCGCCGGATCCTTCGTCGTGCACGGACCAGCCAGACGCGAGGACCGTCAGGGCTTCGTCATGGGGCGTTTTCCGGTTCGGGACGGAGCCAGCACCACTGCTGCAGTTCGTAGGCGGCCAGGGCGAATAGCGGCATTGGCCTCGATTCGTCAGGGGTTGTGAGCTGCTGACCGGTTGGTCGGTTCGCCCCTTTTGTCCCTGATGGTTGGGGATGGGGCCGTCGCGTGTCGC
>NZ_JBEXCW010000207.1:3778-5174 GCF_040605435.1 Streptomyces sp. NPDC005574 | reverse complement strand
GGACAAGCCCTCGGCCTATTAGTACCGGTCACCTCCAGCGGTTACCCGCCTTCCAGATCCGGCCTATCAACCCAGTCGTCTACTGGGAGCCTTAACCCCTCAAAGGGGGTGGGAATACTCATCTCGAAGCAGGCTTCCCGCTTAGATGCTTTCAGCGGTTATCCCTCCCGAACGTAGCCAACCAGCCATGCCCTTGGCAGGACAACTGGCACACCAGAGGTTCGTCCGTCCCGGTCCTCTCGTACTAGGGACAGCCCTTCTCAATATTCCTGCGCGCGCAGCGGATAGGGACCGAACTGTCTCACGACGTTCTAAACCCAGCTCGCGTACCGCTTTAATGGGCGAACAGCCCAACCCTTGGGACCGACTCCAGCCCCAGGATGCGACGAGCCGACATCGAGGTGCCAAACCATCCCGTCGATATGGACTCTTGGGGAAGATCAGCCTGTTATCCCCGGGGTACCTTTTATCCGTTGAGCGACGGCGCTTCCACAAGCCACCGCCGGATCACTAGTCCCGACTTTCGTCCCTGCTCGACCCGTCGGTCTCACAGTCAAGCTCCCTTGTGCACTTACACTCAACACCTGATTGCCAACCAGGCTGAGGGAACCTTTGGGCGCCTCCGTTACTCTTTAGGAGGCAACCGCCCCAGTTAAACTACCCATCAGACACTGTCCCTGATCCGGATCACGGACCCAGGTTAGACATCCAGCACGACCAGACTGGTATTTCAACGACGACTCCACAACCACTGGCGTGGCCGCTTCAAAGTCTCCCAGCTATCCTACACAAGCCGAACCGAACACCAATATCAAACTGTAGTAAAGGTCCCGGGGTCTTTCCGTCCTGCTGCGCGAAACGAGCATCTTTACTCGTAGTGCAATTTCACCGGGCCTATGGTTGAGACAGTCGAGAAGTCGTTACGCCATTCGTGCAGGTCGGAACTTACCCGACAAGGAATTTCGCTACCTTAGGATGGTTATAGTTACCACCGCCGTTTACTGGCGCTTAAGTTCTCAGCTTCGCACGCCCGAAAGCGCACTAACCGGTCCCCTTAACGTTCCAGCACCGGGCAGGCGTCAGTCCGTATACATCGCCTTACGGCTTCGCACGGACCTGTGTTTTTAGTAAACAGTCGCTTCTCGCTGGTCTCTGCGGCCACCCCCAGCTCACCGAGTAAATCGGATCACCAGTGATGGCCCCCCTTCTCCCGAAGTTACGGGGGCATTTTGCCGAGTTCCTTAACCATAGTTCACCCGAACGCCTCGGTATTCTCTACCTGACCACCTGAGTCGGTTTAGGGTACGGGCCGCCATGAAACTCGCTAGAGGCTTTTCTCGACAGCATAGGATCATCCACTTCACCACAATCGGCTCGGCATCAGGTCTCAGCCTTA
>NZ_JBEXCW010000207.1:0-3683 GCF_040605435.1 Streptomyces sp. NPDC005574 | reverse complement strand
CTTAATGTGCGACGGATTTACCTATCACACGGCCTACACCCTTACCCCGGGACAACCACCGCCCGGGATGGACTACCTTCCTGCGTCACCCCATCACTCACCTACTGCAGGTCTGGTCCGTCGGCTCCACCACTTTCCTTTCCCCGAAGGGTCCGGAACGGCTTCACGGACTTAGCATCGCCTGGTTCAATGTTTGACGCTTCACAGCGGGTACCGGAATATCAACCGGTTATCCATCGACTACGCCTGTCGGCCTCGCCTTAGGTCCCGACTTACCCTGGGCAGATCAGCTTGACCCAGGAACCCTTAGTCAATCGGCGCACACGTTTCTCACGTGTGTATCGCTACTCATGCCTGCATTCTCACTCGTGAACCGTCCACCACTGCCTTCCGGCGCGGCTTCACCCGGCACACGACGCTCCCCTACCCATCACAGCGGGCGTTGGCCCTATAGCTGCAATGACACGACTTCGGCGGTACGCTTGAGCCCCGCTACATTGTCGGCGCGGAATCACTAGACCAGTGAGCTATTACGCACTCTTTCAAGGGTGGCTGCTTCTAAGCCAACCTCCTGGTTGTCTGTGCGACTCCACATCCTTTCCCACTTAGCGTACGCTTAGGGGCCTTAGTCGATGCTCTGGGCTGTTTCCCTCTCGACCATGGAGCTTATCCCCCACAGTCTCACTGCCGCGCTCTCACTTACCGGCATTCGGAGTTTGGCTAAGGTCAGTAACCCGGTAGGGCCCATCGCCTATCCAGTGCTCTACCTCCGGCAAGAAACACACGACGCTGCACCTAAATGCATTTCGGGGAGAACCAGCTATCACGGAGTTTGATTGGCCTTTCACCCCTAACCACAGGTCATCCCCCAGGTTTTCAACCCTGGTGGGTTCGGTCCTCCACGAAGTCTTACCTCCGCTTCAACCTGCCCATGGCTAGATCACTCCGCTTCGGGTCTTGAGCGCGCTACTGAATCGCCCTATTCGGACTCGCTTTCGCTACGGCTTCCCCACACGGGTTAACCTCGCAACACACCGCAAACTCGCAGGCTCATTCTTCAAAAGGCACGCAGTCACGACGCACCGAGTAAACTCGATGCGCGACGCTCCCACGGCTTGTAGGCACACGGTTTCAGGTACTATTTCACTCCGCTCCCGCGGTACTTTTCACCATTCCCTCACGGTACTATCCGCTATCGGTCACCAGGGAATATTTAGGCTTAGCGGGTGGTCCCGCCAGATTCACACGGGATTTCTCGGGCCCCGTGCTACTTGGGTGTCTCTCAAACGAGCCGTTGACGTTTCGACTACGGGGGTCTTACCCTCTACGCCGGACCTTTCGCATGTCCTTCGCCTACATCAACGGTTTCTGACTCGTCTCACGGCCGGCAGACCGTAAAAGAGAGATCCCACAACCCCGTATACGCAACCCCTGCCGGGTCTCACACGCATACGGTTTGGCCTCATCCGGTTTCGCTCGCCACTACTCCCGGAATCACGGTTGTTTTCTCTTCCTGCGGGTACTGAGATGTTTCACTTCCCCGCGTTCCCTCCACATACCCTATGTGTTCAGGTATGGGTGACAGCCCATGACGACTGCCGGGTTTCCCCATTCGGAAACCCCCGGATCAAAGCCTGGTTGACGACTCCCCGGGGACTATCGTGGCCTCCCACGTCCTTCATCGGTTCCTGGTGCCAAGGCATCCACCGTGCGCCCTTAAAAACTTGGCCACAGATGCTCGCGTCCACTGTGCAGTTCTCAAACAACGACCAACCACCCATCACCCCACTGGAAACCAGTGAGTGTACTGGGGTCGGCACTGAAGGCAGCCAACATTCGGCCGTACCCTCAGACACCCAACAGCGTGCCCGACACCCTCACCACTCGTGATCAGCTTTCCACGCTCCGAAGAACAGTACTTGCAGCCCGAGATGACTCGAATGCCGAATAATCAACGTTCCACCCATGAGCAACCACCGTCGAACGTGTGCCGACGTAATGGCCCTGGACCACCAAGCAAGCTTGGCGGCCTAGATGCTCCTTAGAAAGGAGGTGATCCAGCCGCACCTTCCGGTACGGCTACCTTGTTACGACTTCGTCCCAATCGCCAGTCCCACCTTCGACAGCTCCCTCCCACAAGGGGTTGGGCCACCGGCTTCGGGTGTTACCGACTTTCGTGACGTGACGGGCGGTGTGTACAAGGCCCGGGAACGTATTCACCGCAGCAATGCTGATCTGCGATTACTAGCAACTCCGACTTCATGGGGTCGAGTTGCAGACCCCAATCCGAACTGAGACAGGCTTTTTGAGATTCGCTCCACCTCACGGTATCGCAGCTCATTGTACCTGCCATTGTAGCACGTGTGCAGCCCAAGACATAAGGGGCATGATGACTTGACGTCGTCCCCACCTTCCTCCGAGTTGACCCCGGCAGTCTCCTGTGAGTCCCCATCACCCCGAAGGGCATGCTGGCAACACAGAACAAGGGTTGCGCTCGTTGCGGGACTTAACCCAACATCTCACGACACGAGCTGACGACAGCCATGCACCACCTGTCACCCGACCACAAGGGGGGCACCATCTCTGATGCTTTCCGGGCGATGTCAAGCCTTGGTAAGGTTCTTCGCGTTGCGTCGAATTAAGCCACATGCTCCGCTGCTTGTGCGGGCCCCCGTCAATTCCTTTGAGTTTTAGCCTTGCGGCCGTACTCCCCAGGCGGGGAACTTAATGCGTTAGCTGCGGCACCGACGACGTGGAATGTCGCCAACACCTAGTTCCCACCGTTTACGGCGTGGACTACCAGGGTATCTAATCCTGTTCGCTCCCCACGCTTTCGCTCCTCAGCGTCAGTAATGGCCCAGAGATCCGCCTTCGCCACCGGTGTTCCTCCTGATATCTGCGCATTTCACCGCTACACCAGGAATTCCGATCTCCCCTACCACACTCTAGCCTGCCCGTATCGACTGCAGACCCGGGGTTAAGCCCCGGGCTTTCACAACCGACGCGACAAGCCGCCTACGAGCTCTTTACGCCCAATAATTCCGGACAACGCTTGCGCCCTACGTATTACCGCGGCTGCTGGCACGTAGTTAGCCGGCGCTTCTTCTGCAGGTACCGTCACTTTCGCTTCTTCCCTGCTGAAAGAGGTTTACAACCCGAAGGCCGTCATCCCTCACGCGGCGTCGCTGCATCAGGCTTTCGCCCATTGTGCAATATTCCCCACTGCTGCCTCCCGTAGGAGTCTGGGCCGTGTCTCAGTCCCAGTGTGGCCGGTCGCCCTCTCAGGCCGGCTACCCGTCGTCGCCTTGGTGAGCCATTACCTCACCAACAAGCTGATAGGCCGCGGGCTCATCCTTCACCGCCGGAGCTTTTAACCCCCACAGATGCCTGCAGGAGTGTTATCCGGTATTAGACCCCGTTTCCAGGGCTTGTCCCAGAGTGAAGGGCAGATTGCCCACGTGTTACTCACCCGTTCGCCACTAATCCCCACCGAAGTGGTTCATCGTTCGACTTGCATGTGTTAAGCACGCCGCCAGCGTTCGTCCTGAGCCAGGATCAAACTCTCCGTGAATGTTGTCCCGTAATCGGGATGACACCACGAGAGCGGAACAGCCAGGCGGAATAAGCCCGGCCGTTCACAGCGTCCTCGCTGTGTTTTACTTCAAAGGAACCTCGCCCCGACC
>NZ_JBEXCW010000206.1:0-5178 GCF_040605435.1 Streptomyces sp. NPDC005574 | reverse complement strand
TGAGGAGTTGCCGCTGCTCCTCGCTGAGCTCGTCGTACGTGGCGCACTGGTGCCACAGCCAGTCGGCGGCACCGGAGTCGTCGAGGGTATTGAAGCCGTTCTCGGCCTGGAGGCGGCGGCCGGCTGCGGCGTCTTGGGCCCGGTAGTAGTGACGCTGCCACGTCAGGTGCCAGGGCGGGCACCACCAGGGGTCGATGGCGGTGAGGGCCTGGGCGCGGCCGGCGGGCAGGGGTCGGTGGCCGGTGCGCTGATAGTTGCGTTGGTTGGCGAGCCACTGTCCCAGGCGGAAACCGTCGTGGACGGTTGCCGAGGTCACGGAGGCCAGGCTGCCGTGCTCGGCGGCGTAGGAGCGGGCGTGGGCGAGAGCTTCTTCGGCGCCGGCCTTCAGGTTGCGGCGGCGCGGGCGTGCGGCGGCCGCCGCTTGGGCGGTGATGCCGATCTGGGTGAGGAGGCGTTGCTGTTCGGGGTGGAGGGCGGGGTAGCGGGTGCATTGCAGGTGGAGCCATTCGCCGAGGCTGTAGCTGGTGGTGGGAAAGCCGCGGGTTGGCTGGAGCGGGCCGTGGGTGTCGGTGTGATCGCGGGCCTGGTGCCAGGTGCGCTGCCACAGGGTGCTCCAGGGCGCGTTCCACCACGGGTAGAGCACATGGAGGGCGGCGGCTTGGTGGGGAGGCATTCTGGTGTGGCGGGTGCGCATGTTGGACAGCCACGTGCCCAACGGGTAGTCGTCGGGCACGTCTTCCTTGGGGACGGCCAGGTGCCCGTGCCGCTGCTGGTAGATGCGGGCGTGCGCGAGGCTCGTGTCGAAGGCGTGCTCTGCCTGGAGGCTGTGGCCACGTAGCCGTTTGCCTGGCTTCGGCTGGGGCGCCAGCGTGGCGTCGGCGGCGTCTGGCGGGTGGGGGAGGAGGTCGCTGAGGGGGCGGGGCCGGTGCGCCGAGTGCACCCGCCATAGCGTCTTCTGTGCATTCTCTGAAGAGGCACGGATGCGTACGCAGGAATGGGCCCAGGTGAACAGCGGTCCGTGGGTGACGGCGGCGAGGTGATGGGCGAGCCAGGGCCGGCCGAGCCGGTCGGCGATGCCGGTCAACAACTGGGGCAGCTCGCCCAGCCGGTAGGGGAGATGGCCGCCCGATTCGGCAACGGTGCGCTGCTGCAGGGGACGGCAGGCCAGCAGCTGCGCGAGGGCAACAGCCTCGGGGTAGGTGATGAGGTCGCGGGCGGCCACCTTCCACCAGCCGGGATGAGCGTCGTCGGGCCGGGTGGCCTCAAGGCGTGTCGGCCACTGCTGTTCCTCGTCGGGCCAGGACTGGTCCCACCAGGAGCCGGTGATGGCGCGGGCGACCTCGAAGGCATGCGCTGCGGCGGGGGAGCGGTGCAGCAGCCGGGCATGCCGCCGCTGGGCCTCGATCACCTCCGGGCACCGCTCCAGGGGCACAGGCAGCCCGCTGGTTCCGGGCAGGAACATGAGCCAGTACCGGTGGCGTGCGCACACCCGCTGCTCGGGCGCCAGGTACCGACGGGCGGGCACAGGGCGTCCGGTGCGGGCGGCAGCGCAGGCGGGGCAGGCCGGCCCCCAGGCCGCGACGGCCTCCTCGCCGCGCATCAGCCGCCCGACCGGCCCGGCCCCATACTTGCCGGACGGCTCTTCCCGCGTCCATGCGGGCAGCGCCCGCTCGAGTATTTGCGGTGGAACGCGGCTCAGCGCGGAAACGCGGGCGCGGGCCTGGGCGTTGAGGTGGATCTCGCTGTCCGGGTACAGCATGCCGGTGAGGTTCTGCTGGCCGCCGACGTCGGTGACGGCGGAGAGCAGGTCGCGCAGGCCGAGGTGGTAGCAGGCGGCGAGCCGGTTCAGGAACGACAGCGTCAGCTCCCCGCGCAGCGGTGCCACGCGTCCGGCCGCCCCGCCGGCCAGGGGCGTGACGAGGACGTCGGACGCTGCCGGCTTGCGTCGCGCGTGTCCGCTGCCGGGCGTGCGGCTGGGCGCGGTCGTGCTGTGCTGGTGTGCCATGCCGGATGCCCCTACTTCCCTCGTGCGGACCGCGGCGGCCTGGCCTGAGTTTCGGCTGCTGCGTCGAGTTCGACCTCGGCGAGCAGCTGCTTGGTGATCCGCTCGGTGCCTTCGGTGATGGCGATCAGGGCGGCCTCACGGATGAGGTGGGAGAGGCTGCCGATCCGTCCCGCGGTGCGGGTGTGGAGGTAGACGGCGTGTTTGACCAGGGTTCCGGTCCGGTGCGCGCGCAGCCGCAGCAGGTCTTCCATGGCCTGCACGAGGTCGTTCCAGACGGCCTGGTCCTGTTCGGTGGCGTACGCCAGCGGGCGGTGGCGGAAGATCTTGAAGCGGCCGGCGATCTGTGCCCCGCGCACTCCGCTGAGCAGTGAGGAGGCCTCGATGTCGATGGCGGAGTACACGAAGGTGGCCGGGATGCGTTCGCCGAGGTACTTCAGCTGGTCGGAGGTTTCCGCGCCGGCGCGCCGTTGGGTGTCCAGGAGGTGGACGTCGTCGATGAGGACCAGCTGGGTGCCCAGCTCGCACAGCAGGTCGCACACGGCGCTGGTGATCTGGGTCTGGTTGAGGCGGTCGGTGATGGGCATGCCGAGGAACCGGGCGAACTCGCTGACGAGCATCTTCGGGGTGGCGGCCGGCGGCACGCTGATGAACAGCACAGGTCTGCGTTCTGCCTGTCCTGGGTGCTGGCGGGCGTCGGCCAGCTGGAAGGACCGTCCGAGCGCCATCATCGTGGTGGTCTTACCCGTCGTGGCCGGACCGGAGATGATCAGGCCGCGGCGGGCGCCGGCCTGCTGGCGGCGGTTGACCAGCAGCAGCCGCCGCACGGCGGTGAAGACACTGTCCATGGCCGGGGTGCGCATGACGGCGAGTTCGGAGTGGTAGTCCTCGCGCTCCGTCTGCGGCCAGGCTGGGTCGGCGGCATCCCGGGCGGGGGCCGGCGCCCGGTGGACGAAGGCGTCCCAGCCCTGCCACACGGTCGCAGGGGCCAGCGGGGCGAACCCGGCGGTGTCGTTCGGGGACGGGCTCACCATCGCAGAGACTCCTCGAAGGGGTCGTAGACCGTGACCCGGACAGGCGCCGCCGCGGGCACGTCGGCTTCCTGCGCCGAGCCGGTCAAGGGGCCGCTCAGCGGCGCGCGTTCAGCCGCCCGGATGCCCACGGCACCATCATCGGCGCAAGGCTCCTCGGCCTCGGTCTCGTCCACGTCTTCGTCCTTGCCGTCGTCGGCGAAGACGTCCTCGTCCTCGTCATCGGGCTCGGGCACCCCGGCTGGCTGCTGGCCGTAGAGGATCCCCCACACCCCACCGTCTGCGTTCGCGGCATGGGCGCGGGCCCGGGCGGCGACGACCTTGTCCCGGCGGCTGCCGTGTCCGGCGGCGGCGCGTTCCAGCAGCTCGCGCAGGGCGAGGGCCAGGTCGTGTTCGCGGTTCACGCGGTTGCCGCGCTGGGCGACGGAGCTTCTGACGTGCTGCCAGGTGAAGTCGGTGAACGGGGCGGTGACCAGGGTGCGGTGGATCCAGGGCACCGTTTCCCACCGGTATCCCTGAGGCCGGCCGGCATCCGGCAGGCGCACCCAGACGTAGCCGGGGGCGTGCGGGTTGTAGTGGATCTCCCACAGGCCGTCCGCCGCGGGCGAGGCTTCGCCGCGGTAGGGATTGAGGGTCTTGTGGTCGTAGGTACGGTAGTCGATGCGGATGCCGTAGTCGTTGATCTTCTGCCGTCTGACGGGCATCAGCTCGATGTAGTCCTCGCGCCCCAGCGGCACCGGGACGTATCCGCACACGGCGACCAGCGCCGCCCACATCTCGTTCGGCGACAGGGCGCGGCGGGGCATCATCGGGTGCCGTAGGCCGTCGTGCTCGCGCTCCTGCCACCCGCAGATGATCCATTCCTGCAGCAGGTCGTCTAGCTGGGCGAGCGTCCATACCGCCTCGCCTTCGGCATCCCGGCCGCGCTCGCCGGTGTGGGAACCCGTGTAGCCGGCCACGTGTTGGGCGAACAGCGTGTTGATCGAGGAGAACGTGCGCTCCACGTGCCCTTTGGCCGGCCCGTTGCCCGGCGGTGCCGGTTGCAGGGAGATGCCCAGCGATCCGCAGGCGGCGACGAACGAGGACGAGACGAACACCTTGCCCTGGTCGACCACGACGGTCTGCGGGGTGATGACCGGCCGGGCCGCGGTCCCTTCCAGGCGGGCGTCCACGCTCAGCAGCCGCTCGTACGGGATCACGGAACGTTCCATCGCCAGCGCCTCGGGCCATGCAGGCCGCATCGGCGCGGGGACCATCATCTGCGCCAGCAATTGCGCCGCGTCCACGCTGCGGGTTCCCTTTGGGCGCAGCACGGCCGCGCAGATGCTGCGGGTTGCCACGTCCAGCGCGATGGTCAGCTCGGGCCGTTCCACCACCCCGTCGTCGAGCACCACGAAGGCATCCAGCAGGGTGCTGTCCATCATCACCAGCTCACCTGGCGCCATCACCGTCGTGGGAACGAACGGGGGAGCCGGCCGCGCCGAGCGCCAGCGGCGCTGCCGCGCGCTGCCCAGCAGCCCGCGCCCGTCGGCCAGGGCGTGCACGAGCCGGTTGAACGTCGCGGTCGACGGCAGCGGCACCGTCCCGGGGCCGTGCCGCTCGGCCAGCAGCCGCTCGGTGTACACACGCAGCCGCCCCAGCGTCCCGCTGGAGCGTTCCTGCCCCGCCTCCAGCACCTCTCGCAGGGCGGCCACGACCCGCTCGTCCGCACGCCCCAGCGCCGACCGGGGCCGCACGGTCCGCTGATCCACCAGCCCCCACACCCCGCCGTCGCGGTAGCGGGCCCGCATCCGCCGCACCGTCACCGCGCTGGTGCTCATACCCGCCGCCGACAACTCTGCAGCCTTCGCCTCCTCCCGCTGCGCCAACGTCCGCACATCCGGGTCGTACTCAGCCCGTGGAGGACCAACCGCACCGGATCCGCCCGGGTGCCCCGTCTCCACCTCCCGCACATGCAGCTCCCAAGCCAGGGCCCGTTCCCGCACCGGTACGGGCAACGACTCCAGCAAGCCCAGCGGCGGCACCCGGCAGGCGGGGGGCGCAGCCACAACCTCGAACCCCTCGTCGGCGAACAACAGCGACAGCAGCAGCGCCGCCATCTCGCCGTTCTCGGCGATCAGCCGCACCTGCCCGCCGACGAGGGCC
>NZ_JBEXCW010000205.1:0-5182 GCF_040605435.1 Streptomyces sp. NPDC005574 | reverse complement strand
TAGTGACACGCCACCTCAGCGTGCTCACAGGCATTTCCGCAGATCAACCCGCATTTTCGTGCCCTAGTCGGCACCACTAACTGTGGAACTCAGGTGTCAGCGAGATGAAGCCTGGGCCGCAGCCAGCAGCTTCTGGATGCCGCTGTCATCGTCACCGGCACGCTGCTGCGGTCCCTGGCACATGCGATGTCCTCGGGTTGAGCGGGACACCATCATGGCCGGACTGCGGGCCTGGTCAAAAGGGCGGTTCCTGCTCGTGGGGTGCGTCCGTGCCGGCAGGTGGGGCGGGCCGGGTCGGGCTCGCGGTGGCCCATGGATCGTCGGGGGCGGTGGCCGGGGGCGGCGCGGCGCGGGGGGTGCGGGTGATGGCCACGGTCGCGAACGTCATGGATGCTGCGACCTCGTCGGCGTCCATCACCATCTTCGAGCGTTTCTCGCCCTCGGGGGTCTCCCAGCGTTCGGTGCGCAGCCTGCCCGCGACCACCAGCCGGGCTCCTTTGCGGGCCGAGGCGGCGAGGTTCTCTGCCAGCTGCCGCCAGGCGGTGCAGTCCAGGAACGTCGGCTCACCGTCCTTCCACGCGTCAGCCTCCCGGTCGAATGTCCGGGGGGTGGAGGCGATCGTGAACCGGACCATCGGGACGCCGTTGGGGGTGAACCGCAGCTCGGGGTCTTCCACCAGATTCCCGATCACCGTCAGCGGAATATCGTTGCGCATGCCCCAACCCTTGCACACCCTACTGACACGTAGGGGCTGCGGCCGTCGCCACCGATGCGGAAGGCGGGCAGGGGGCCGGGATGTTGGCCCCCTGTTGTCCCCTACGATCGGTGGGGTGAAGAGCACGACTGCCCTGAAGAACTGGCTTGCCGGGCGCACTCCCGAGCAGCTGGCCGCGTTGTTGGAGCTGAGGGGGCTGCCGCAGGCCGCCGGATACGGGCAGGGCCTGCGCACCCTGGACCAGCTCGCCGACCACTTGCTGTCCGGTGTGTCCGTCGGTCGCGCTCTCGAATCGCTGCATGCTGGTGATCTGGGGCTGCTGGCCGCGATCGCCCAGCTCGCCGATGCCGAGCACGGCCCGGTTGCGCGGCAGAGCGTGCCCGCCCAGTCCTGGATGCCCAGACAGGATGCCGTCCTCGATCCGGAGGGCCGTGCCGTCGAGCGCGTCGTGGTCCTGGACAAGCTCGCGCCCGACACCACGGTGCGGGCCGCTGTCGGGGAAGCGCTGGAGCGTCTGGCTGAGCAGGCGCTGGTCCTGCCCCCTCACACGGGCAAGATCATTATTCCCGCGCTGCTGCACCACGGCTCGGCAGCCCTTCAGGGTTACGGCCGCCCCGTCGATGTGCTGCTCACCGACGCCTTCAACGCCCCCGAGGTGCATGCGATCGCCGAACGGCTGGGCCTGGGCAAGGGCAGCACGCGTGACGCCTCCCAGCACAAGATCGTCGCTTTCCTTAAGGACGCGGGCAACGTGCAGCAACTGGCCGCCCAGGCCCCGCCTGCCGCCCGTGACCTGCTCGACAAGCTGGTGCCCGGGCCGCCATTGCTGCGCACCCACTGTTTCGTGACGCGCTATGGCTCCTACTCCGGCCCGAACAGCAAGTTCACGATGCGCCCCGAGGGGTCCGGCGATCCGGGAACCGACTGGCTGGCCGAGCGCGGCATGGTCCTGCCCGCGGGCCACGACCTCGCCGAACTCCCCTACGAGATCGCCCACGCCCTGCGCGACGAAACCACTCCCGCTGTGGACCTGGCGCCGCCGGCCCTCACCCGTACCGTGCCGGTCCCCGCCGGCGCCGACGGCCAGGCCCAGGCAGCGGCCGCCTCCGCCGCGTGGCACGCCGAACTCGTCCTGCGCACCGTGGCCGCCCAGCCGCCCGGAATCCGCAAAGCGGGCGGCCTCACCGTCCGCGACACCAAACGCATCGCCAAGGACGCCTCCATCAGCGAGGAACAGGCCCGCCTGTGGCTCGACCTCGCCGCCAACGCCGACCTCCTGCGCCCCCACCACGAACCGGCCACCCTGCCCGCACCGCGGGGCCGGCGACGCAGCCGCACACCAGCACCCCAGCCACCAGCACGCCTCCTGCCCACCCCCCACTACGACACCTGGATCACCCAAACCCCCGCCCGCCGCCTTCTGCCCCTGCTGGCCACCTGGGCCGTGGTACCCGAGATCTTCACCTACTGGCCCGCCGACAACGACCAAAGCCCCGTCGCACTGGTCCACCCCACCGACCCCCTGGCCACCATCCTGCGCCGGGGCGTCCTCGACGCACTCGCCACCCTCCCCACCGGGCATGCCGTGGCTCCCGGAGCACTCGACGAACTCCTCACCTGCGCCGCCTGGTTCCACCCCGCACTCACCGAACTCCTGGACACCGAGGACCTCCGTGCACGCGCGAAGGCCACCCTTGCCGAGGCCGAACTCCTCGGCATCACCGCGCACGGCACCCTCACCCCCACCGGCCACGCCCTGCACGCCCTGCTGCGCGCCGGAGCCGAACGCTATTTCCCGGCCGTTCCCGGCGCAGGCCCCGACCTGACCGGCCACCCCTCACTCGCCGACGCCACCACCCAGTTGGAGGCAGCCCTCAATGCGGTGCTGCCCGCCCCGCGCACCACCGCCCGTTTCCAGGCCGACCTGACCGCCACCGTCACCGGCGCCCCCACCCCCGACCTCAGCGACCTCCTGACCACCGTCGCCGACCGCGAATCCGAAGGACACGCCATCGTCTGGCGCATCACCCCCACCTCACTGCGCCGCGCCTTCGACACCGGCCTGGACGCCGACACCCTGCTCGAACGCCTGACCGCGGTCAGCGAAGGCGGCACCGCACTGCCCCAGCCACTGGCCTACACCGTCAAGGACGTCGCCCGCACCCACGGCCGCCTGCGCGTCGTCCGTTCGGCCTGCTGCATCCGCAGCGACGACGAACACCTCATTACCGAAGTCGCCGCCACCCGCTCCCTCACCAAACTCGGCCTGCGTAAGATCGCCCCCACCGTACTGATCAGCACCGCACCGCCCAACGACACACTCACCGCACTGCGCACCGCCGGATACACCCCGGTACTGGAAGCCGAAACGGGCACGACCGTCCTGGAACGAACCCCCACCGAACGCGCCGAGTCCCAGATGCCCCCTCTGGCCCAGGCTCATCCCCATTACGGCTCGGGACCGGCCACCGCCTCCGCCCTCGCCGCAGCACTCCTGCGCACCTCCACCGCGACCGCCAAGCCGGCCGCCACAAAGAGCAAGGTTTCCTGAAGGCTGTCCGGCCCCGTCCGCCCGTACAGGCGGGGCAGCCGCGATACGGCCGGAAGGAACAGCAAGGCGATCTTGGACTGCCCCGGATCACCGCGTGTGTGACTGCCGACGGGCTTCACGGTGTCGCAAAGGCATTGCGCAGGGTGGGCATGTGATGGCCGGGGCCTGGCGGGTCACGCTGGGCACGGTGGCAACGCAGAGGGCGTCTTCCGGCGCCCTCTGCCTCGTCACTCCTGGCGCGTAGGCGGTACTGGGCGCGCCCGGTGGCGTGATGACGTCCCATCAATTGCTGTCGCCGCCGGGCCTTTCCAGGTCTGCCTTCGCGTCCGCACCGCCCCATAGTCCGAAGGGGCCGGCGTCTTGGGGGCCTGCTGCGCCGAGTAGGACGCTGCTCTTGGTGTGGTGTGGCAGCAGGGGGATCACGACGCTCTCCCCGTGCGCGTCGCGCCGCCACGCGAGCGGAAGACCACCCCGGCATCAGCCAGGAGCTGGTGCACGCCGCCGTAGGAGCGGGTGCTCTCCTCGGCCAGCGCCCGGATCGAGGCACCTGCCTCGTACTTCGCTTTCAGCTCGGCGGCGACACGGTCGCGCTCGGGGCCCGGTATCAGCTTGCGGGCCGGAGATTTGCGGGACATCAGCGGTTCCTCCTCGGGTAGTACACGACGAACGTCCCCATGATCGCCTATGGGGGCGGCAGAGGGGTGTTAGGAGCCCGGAGGCCGCCTGCTTGTCTCGGCTCAACACCCTTGCGTCAGCTGGCCGATACCGTGAGTGGCGATCACCTGACGGTCAAGGAGAAGGGAGCGTCGGTGACCATCACGGACCCGGCCCAGTGGCAGGACCTGTTCACTCAAGACGTCGACGGGCAGCCGGTGCAGTTCGTGCGGCCCGCGGACACCGACCGCCCGGTGTGGGCGGCATACGAGGACGGAACGTACCTGGGGACGGTGAGCGCGGAGCCGAACGGCAGTCGGCCACTGTGGCACGTGCAGAGCACCCGCGAGGCCCAGCATTGCTTGGACGACGCGGTCCGCGCCCTGCGCCGGCCGGCGTCCTGGCCCCGCGAGCGCGAGGAGGCTTCCCGCTGGGCTCGCCGCCTGCTCTCCGATAAGACACTGACCGCTCTCGACGTGGAGACGACGGGCCTGCAGAACGCGTTCGCGGTGCAGATCGCCGTCGTCGGGCGCGACGGCTCGGTGCTCCTCGACGCGTACGTGCAGCCGGACGCCGTCATCGAGCCGGACGCTGTCGCGGTGCACGGGATCACCCCGGAGCGGCTCGCATCGGCTGCGGCCTTCGGCCGGCTGCTGCCTGCCCTGACCGAGGTGTTGCACGGGCGGACCGTGGTCGCGTACAACATGGACTTCGACCGCACCGTCCTTGAACGCGAACTCGTCCGCCACTACGACGCTCCCGCGGAGGCCGGCCAGTGGCTGGCCCGCTGCCGGTGGGAGGACGCGATGGTGCCCTACGCGGTGTGGCGGGGGCTGTGGTCGGTCAAGCGCGGCGCCTACCGCAATCAGCCGCTCGGCGGCCCGCACGACGCGGTCGCCGACTGCAAGCTCCTGCTTGCCAAGCTCGAACAGATGGCCGCCACGGTTCCCGCTCCCCGCTGGTGATCAACCGGGACTGGCGTCTCCCGGAAAACCGTCAGGCCTCAACCCCCATCCCTCTGTGACAGCGTGGCCAGAAGGCCCGATACGCGCTCGGTCGGGCCCAGGGCCAAGCGGCGAGCCTAAGGGGCGGATTGCGCCTGCCGACGGCACTCCTCTGCCAGATACGGGTACGCGCGGGCTGATGAGGTGGTCGGCCAGGTCCAGGATCGCGCCGCTGGTCGCGACGGTGTTGAAAACCCGCTGCACGCGCTTGCCGGGCTTGTCCTCGTGCGGCACCCGCACGCAGACCATGCCCGACGC
>NZ_JBEXCW010000204.1:0-5228 GCF_040605435.1 Streptomyces sp. NPDC005574 | reverse complement strand
AATCATCGGATACCTCCGAGGAAACCCCGGCCTTCAGGCCGGGGTTTCCTCGGAGGTATCCGATGAAGAACTATCCGCCGCAGTTCAAGGCGGACGCGGTCGCGCTGTACCAGTCGCGGCCCGAGGCGACGATCTGGGAGGTCGCTGCTGATCTGGGGATCAATCCCGAGACGACTCGACAAACCCGCAGATCAACATCTGAGATACGGGTGAACCGCAGGAACTGGCGGGCCGTTGTGCGTGCGTACCCCGGTAGAGACTGGGCTGAGGATCAGACATGCCAACCTGGAGGGCCGTCCCTTGTTCAGTGTCACCGTCCGCGATCACATCATGATCGCCCACAGCTTCCGCGGCGAGGTCTTCGGACCCGCGCAACGCCTGCACGGAGCGACGTTTCTCGTGGACGCCACGTTTCGGCGCCAAGACCTGGACGACGACAACATCGTCGTCGACATCGGACTGGCCGCCCAAGAACTCGGCGCTACGGTCAGCGCGCTGAACTTTCGTAACCTCGATGACGAGCCTGATTTTAAGGGCATCAACACCTCGACCGAGTTCCTGGCCAGGGTCATCGCCGACCGCCTCGCCGAGCGGGTTCACGACGGTGTGCTGGGCGAGGCGGCAAGGGGTTTGACGGGCATCTCGGTCACACTCCACGAGTCGCACGTCGCCTGGGCGAGTTACGAGCGTGGCCTGTGACCAACATGATCACTGCCCGGTCCGGTTCCTGAAGCATTTGCGCGCGCAGTGCATGACAGCCGAGCACGTCCCCGCCACCCACCAGTGTCGGCCTGGGGCAGCAACTCGGTGCATGGACAACTTCCCGATCGCTGAGGAGCACCCATCTATGACTCGCACCGCGCGTGCGTTCTGGGTTCGCACCCCTGGCCACGGTGAGATCCGGGATATCCAAATTCCAGATCCCGCCGAGGACGAGGTACTGGTCCGGAGCCTGTGGTCTGGGGTGAGCCGCGGCACCGAGACACTGGTCTTCCGTGGAGGGGTGCCCGGGAGTCAGCACACGGCCATGCGGGCGCCGTTCCAGGAGGGCGACTTCTCCGGGCCGGTGAAGTACGGCTACCTCAACGTCGGTCAGGTGGAAGAGGGGCCGGCGGAGCTGGTCGGTCGGACCGTCTTTTGTCTCTACCCGCACCAGACACGGTACGTCGTCCCCGCCACTGCCGTCACGCCGGTGCCTGAGCATGTGCCGGCCTCCCGGGCCGTGCTGGCAGGCACCGTGGAGACCGCCGTCAACGCGCTGTGGGACGCGGCGCCCCTGCTCGGTGATCGGATCGCCGTGGTCGGTGGCGGTATGGTCGGCTGCTCGGTGGCTGTGCTGCTGGCCCGTTTCCCCGGCGTGCGCCTGCAGTTGGTCGACGCTGACCCCCGCCGGGCCAAGGTCGCCGAAGCACTCGGTGTCGACTTCGCCTCGCCCGAGGACGCACTCGGCGAATGCGATCTCATCGTTCATGCGAGTGCCACCGAGCGGGGCCTCGCCCGCTGCCTGGAACTTCTCAGCACTGAGGGTACGGTTATCGAACTCAGCTGGTACGGCGACCGCCGGGTCAGCCTGCCGCTGGGTGAGGCTTTCCACTCCCGGCGGTTAGTCGTCCGCAGCAGCCAGGTCGGCACCGTCTCCCCGGCCTGCCGTGCCACCCGCACCTACGCCGATCGGCTCGCCCTCGCGCTTGACCTGCTCGCCGACCCTGCCTTCGACGCCCTCATCACCAGCGAATGCGCGTTGGATGAACTACCCGAGGTGATGTCACAACTCGCCGCGGGGTCAATTCCCGTGCTTTGTCACCGTGTTCGATACCCGAACTGACCCGGGCACCATCCTTGATCTTGCGTGGGTATTCCCGGCTTCAGTCCGGGAGGGAAGCGCATCCTCCGCCCGGAGGCGCGAAGCGCCGGAGTTCGCTTCGCCCTGGGGTGATGACCAGGTGGGCCAGAAGCTGTTGATCATGTGACTGTCGGTCCGGTTGCTCGTTGCTTTGTCGTGGGGAAGAGACAGTCGCGACCGTGGATTGTGTCGGATGAACTGTGGTCGCTCATCGAGCCGTTGTTGCCTCAGCCGGGGCCGAAGCTGGTGGAGGGCCGACCGCGGGTCCCGGACCGGCAGGCGTTGTGCGGGATTCTGCTCGTGCTGCACACCGGCAACCAATGGGAGTACCTCGCGCAGGAGTTGGGCTTCGGTTCGGGGATGACGTGCTGGCGGTCGCCTGGCCGCGTGGAACGAGGCCGGCGTGTGGGACGAGCTGCACCTGGTGCTGCTGAAGAAGCTGCGGGTAGCGAAGAAGCTGGACTGGTCGCGGGCCGTGATCGACTCCTCCCATGTCAGGGCAGCACGGCGGCCCAAAAGCAGACCCAGCCCGGTCGACCGCGCACGACCGGGCAGCAAGCACCACGTCCTCACCGACGCCCAGGGCATCCCGCTCGCGGTGTCCCTGACCGGCGGAAACCGCAACGACGTCACGCAGTTGCTGCCGCTGCTGGACAAGGTTCCGGCCGTGGCCGGCGTCGTCGGCCGGCCCAGACGCAGACCCGACCGCTCCTCGCAGACCGTGGTTACGACCACGACAAGTACCAGGCGACTCCGGCCGCCCAGCACACCGTCTCCGACAACTGAGTTCGGTCACTGGTTTTCTGACATGCTGTTGTCCCCCTCACCTTTCGGATCCAGGTAAGTCATCCGGCCCAGAAACCTCCTTCCGAGTTCCTCCCGGCTGAACCGGGATACAACACGCAGGACCGAACGCGTAACTCCCGCGTCGTCGAGCACGGCGCCCGCCTCGGAATCGACGTCGAAGTCGTCAACAGGAATCCGGAAACCCGCGGCTTTCAGGTCGTGAAAAGACGCTGGGTGGTCGAGCGGAGTATCGGTTGGATCATGATGCACCGCCGCCTCGCCCGCGACTACGAGAACCTCACCGCCAGCTCCGAGGCAATGATCCACATCGCCTCGGTCCACAACCTCACCAGGCGCATAACGGACGAAACGACACCCACCTGGCGAGGAACGTACTAAGACGTAAACGGCAATCTGCCCACTCCAAACGCCCTCTTATACCGACAGTGCAGATCTCTGGACCTGCTGGCCTGGATGCCGATGCTTGCCCTGACCGGCAACGCCTGTCTCCTGGAGCCTCACCGGCTACGGCTCCGCCTGTCACCGCGGCTGGGTAGCTCGTGACCACCGGCCATCGGTGATCCTCCACTGGGCTCGGCACTGGCCCTGCCTCCCTGGCCTGAATCGGTGCGAGATCGCCCTTATGTTTGGACCTGGGGGCAAAATCCGGCGTACCCAAGTTCACGACCTTCTGAAATCCGTAGATGGTCGGGGACTCGATCGGCTTGGCTATGTCCACACGTAGTCACGCCCTCACAGGTTCGACGATGCCGCAGAACAGTGCTGGTGTGACTCGCGGTTCGCACCGTACGGGACATGCTATATCCCCTCCGATTCCATAGGTGTGACACGTGAACGCGATCGAGCCTGGGGTGATCGCTACGTCGACAATTCGGCGCGTGAACGAAGCGCGGGTTGAATTTGAGAGCAATTGATCACGATTGCGCGGCCTCTGACAATTGCCGGTGAAGGGAAGGAGATGTTCATGGATACATCTAGGAGGAAGGTTGGGGTGGCTATTCATGCCGACGACCCTATCGATCGCGCCGGCTTGAGTGGTTACGTTCGACAGGATCATCGTTTGTATGAGGTCGACTATGCAGGAGTCGGAAAGGTTGACATTTTCGTAGTTTCCGTGGAAACGGTCACTGTGGATACCTTGCGATCACTGTCAAATGACCCTACGGCGAAATTTTTGCTTATCGTGAAGAATAGGTGGAATATTGAAACTTTGACCGCAACGGCTCGTGGGGTGTGCGGCGCTCTGTGGTATGCAAATTGCTTCCCGGACACGCTCTCCCAGGCGCTGCTCGCGATCGACGCCGGAGGTAAGGTGATCTCGGAATCACCCAAGGATATGTTCGCAGAGAAGGCGACTGACGGCAACGCGAGTCGAACCACGTCCGGACTGACCAGCAAGGAAATAGGCGTGCTTCAGTTAGCGGCGGACGGCTTGGATCATTCAGAAATAGCCGACAAGATGTCTTGTTCGCTGGGTGCGGTCGAACGTCTTTTGTCCGGCATCATGGAACGCCTGAATGTTCGCAATGACGCCCATGCCGTTGCCTGTGCCATGCGCTCGGGCGTCATTTGAGGCATGCGCGCGACATGCCGACCGGCACCTGGGGCCGCTGAGCCTCTTCCAACCTGACGGCTGGTTGGATCGGCACCCCGGCGGCGGGCATGAAGAAAGCTCCTGGTAGACGGGTTCACGACCAAGATGACCAGTCCGCCAGGAGCTCTCGCGTGCTTGTCTACCCGTCCGGCATCGATCTGTCCAGCCGCACCCTGCAGCACCTCTCCGGCCTTCTCGCAGGTCACCGCCGTCGGATCGACTCCCGGTGGCGTCGCCTGACCTGCGGCCGGCAGGCCCTGCTCGTCCTGGCCCACCTGCGCTGCGGCGACACCTACGCCCGCCTCGCAACAGGATTCCGCATCGGGACCGCGACGGTCCACCGCTACATACGGGAGGCCGTCGGCCTCCTGGCCGCCCTCGCACCCACGCTGGAACAGGCCATGACGACTGTCCGGAAGAAGGCGTACGTGATCCTCGACGGCACCGTGCTGCCGATCGACCGCATCGCCGCCGACCAGCCGTACTACTCGGGTAAGAAGAAACACCACGGGATGAACGTGCAGGTCCTCGCAGATCCAGCCGGCCGTCTGATCTGGGCCTCGGACGCACTACCCGCAGCCGTGCACGATCTGACCGCGGCCCGGACCCACGGCATCCCCGCCGCTCTCGCCGCCGACGACATCAAGTGCTGGGCGGACAAGGCCTATCAGGGCGCAGGTCAGGCGGTCCGCGTCCCGTTCCGCGGATGGCGTCGGCTTCACAACCGCGATCACGCCAAGAGACGCAGCCTCGGCGAACGTGCCATGGCCACCCTCAAGTGCTGGCGGGTCCTGCGGAAGCTCCGCTGCAGCACCACCCGGATCACAGCCGTCGTCCGAGCCATCGTCACCCTCGAACTCGCCGCCTGATCAAGATGGAAAGGGCTCAGTGAACCTCTTTCATCCTGAATAGTCGCAGGTCAAGAGTGTGTGGATGGCTTGTACGACGGTGCCGATACGCCGGGTTGAGCATCGGGCTCGCCGT
>NZ_JBEXCW010000203.1:0-5235 GCF_040605435.1 Streptomyces sp. NPDC005574 | reverse complement strand
CGCCTCCGAAATGCGCTTCACCCGCTACATCGAATTCCACACCCCCTGCCTCATCACCACCCACCCCCACACCACCCCCCACAACACCACCATCAGCGTCACCGGCCACCAAAACAACCAACCCGCCTTCACCATCCGCCTCACCCAACCCACCACCCCCTAACCACCAACCCACCACCAGCCAGCCACTGCAGTTCCCCGGGGACCGGCCTCCTCGACGACCGCCACCCCGGAACCGGAAGAAGCCCCCCCTCGGGACAAGGCGCACGAAACCGCGGAGAGCAACCGCGCGAGGAACCGCCCGCCCAAGGGCGCTCCTCCTCCAGCCTCTTTCCGTGCATGCAGGGGCCCGCGGACAAACCCACGCCACCACCGCGCTCCCCCGACGCCGCGCCGGCCGCCGCCGGCACGCGCACCCCGCACCAACGGCCCCGGGCAACCACACCACCCAGGCCAGAAATTGCGCCGCCCACGGGGCGTACCGGAACCGGCCTGGCACCACGAAGCGGAACCCGGCACCACCGCCACCCGCCGGCCCACAACCGACGCCACGCAAGCGCCGACCGAAACCTGGAGGCGCACCGGCGGAGGCTGGGGCGTACCGGACGCAGGGCTGGGGGGCGTACCAGACGCAGGGCTGGGGGCGTACCGGACGCAAGGGGGCAAGGGGGCAAGGGGGCAAGGGGCGCAGCTGCACAAGGCCCGGGCAGGACACCTCGGTCAAGGCCGCAGGGAAAACACCGACGGGAACACCCGGGGGCAAGGGGCACGCCAAGGCCAGCACCACGCAGAGGCCTTGGGGAGGTGCCGGCCGAAGCCTTCGGGGCGCCGGACCAGAAGGGGTGTCGCAACGGAAGCCGGAGCAAAGCCCCAAGCGGAAGCCCGGCGGAAAGTGTCCGCCACCACCAGGGACACGCGGGCGAAAGCCGCAGGGCCGCGTCGGCCCAGACCACGCGGAAGCGTCGACGCAGAGCTGGAACAGCGACGGGGGCATGAAGACTTTGAGGGATGCCGATGCGGAGGCCGAGGCAGGGCCCCATGCGGAAGCCTGGGGAAGCGCCGGGCGGGGGGTGGGGGAACTGCCGCAACGGGAGCCGCACGGACTACCGGCCGCAACCCGGGGAGAGCGTGTCAGCGGGCGCCGGAACCACCGACCGGGGCCCGGGGGAAGCGGGAAGTCGGGGCGCATGCCTGTAGCAGGCAGCCCGAGGGGGAAATACTGGGCGCAAGCCATGGGGGAAGGGGGCATGTCGGCCGACACCGGGGACGGCGGCGCAGGACGGCGCAGGGTGCAAGCCCAGGGGCGTGCACCCAGGGGCGTGCCGGCCAAGGGCCACGGGGAGGCACCGGGCGAGGACGGGGGACGTTGCCGCACCAGACGGCGGCCGCACTGAACGGCCAGCCGAAAACACCGGCCGCACGCCGAGCAGCGCGTACCGGCCGGGGGCGGGAGAAAACACCCCGGCAGCCCGGGCACCCGCCGGGGGACGGCTGCGAGACATACCGCAGCGAAAGCCCGGCGAACAACGGGGAGGCGGGGCACGTGCCGTAGCAGGCAGCGCGAGGGGCAATACCGGGCGTAAGCCCGAGGGGGAACGGGGGGGTTCATGGCGACCGAGCACACCCAGACGTACCGGAGGCAGCCTGAGAGGCTGCCGGAACACAGACAGGAAAGACCCAGCGGCGGCCACACACCGGACGGCGCATACCGGCCGGGGGCCCGGGCACATGTGCCGGCCGGCCCGCGGAGGGATGCACCGGACACCCTGCATGTGCCGACCGGGACCGAGCCGGCACACCGAAGCGAAGGCCGAGAAAACGCGCCGAGCGAAACCCGGGGCACGTCCCGCGTGAAGAACGCGACCTGCCCCACGGCGAAGACTCCAGGCGCGTACCGCAGCGGACACCCGGAAAATGCGCCGGCCCGCACGCTGCACTGCTCACCGACCGGTCTTCTGCCCCGCTCGCCGCGCCCGTTCTGGCGCTCACGGCCCACGACCACGTGCCCTTCCCCGGGGAACTGCTGCACGCCGCGGGCCGCCACGTTGCGGAAAGAGACGCCGGAGCCAACACCCCGGCACACAACGAGCGGACGCCCTCACACGACATACACGACGGCCTCCGCCCACAACGGCGAGCAGGCGTCCAGGGCATCCAGGACGAAAGCAAGAGGGCACCGGACCAGGCGCCCCTCCCCCGCATGCACCGACGCCGCCGGCTACGACAAGACAGCCTGCCGGCAAACCACCAGCCGGGCCGCAGGCATCACCCGCGCGTACGCGACAGACCGGCCCGCCCACCACCCTGGCCCACGCACGCAGAGCCTCAGCCAACGCGGTTGCAGAACCAACCGGCGCAGGTGCGTAACCAGCCGGAACGGGTGCACGATCAGCCAGCGCAGGTGCGTGACCAGCCGAAACGGGTGCACAACCTGCCGACGCAGATGCACAAGTGACCCGCGCGGGTGCGCACACCCATCTCATGCAACGCCACCTGCCGCGCCCCCACCCCCGCATTGTTGAACGCAACATCCAACCGCCCGAAACGACTCACCGTCCGCTCCACCGCACCCGCCACCTCCCCACCCCGCACCACATCAGCCACCACGTAATCAGCCTCAAAACCCTCCCCCCGCAACTCCCCCACCAACGCAGCAAGCCGCTCCTCCCGCCGCGCCACCAACATCACCGCCGCACCTTCACGACAGAACACACGCGCAGCCGCCGCACCAATCCCACTACTCGCCCCGGTAATAAAAGCGCACTTACCAGCGAGAAGACCCTCCAGCTCCATGATCCGCAAACTACCCGCAAACACACCCCCACCATCACGAAGGCAAACACTTGGCCTGAACCCCCACCCCCCACCCCACAACCCCACCCCCACCCCCACCCAGCCACCAACCTGACACACACGACCAAAAACAACCCCCACACCACCCAACCCCCACCCAGAGCGGCGGCCCGGCACAGAGGCCCGGCACGTGGCACCCACAGCGTCGCCACGTGAAAAGCCGGAACACAGGCCAGGCAGACGCAGCCCAAACACCCGCCGAGCCAGGCACAAGAGGACACGGGAACACAAAGCTCCAGACACCGGCCCACCACCCAAGCTACGAACCAGGGCCACACCACTCACGACACCGGGCCACTGCCCCACAGCACGCACGACATCAGCACGCGGGCACGGGGACCACAGGACTCCCCAAGTTCGAAGCACAGGCAACCGACCCAGGACGCGCCAGGCAAAGACGCGCCGGCCACAGGACTGCACAGTTCAAAGCACCAGGCCACTGGCCCAAGGCACCCGGGACAACGGCACGCGGCCCACGGGAAGTACGGGGGGTACGGAACTCAGGGCACCAGGCCACCGGCCCAGGACGCGCCGGGCAGAGGCGCACGGGGCCACGGGGATTGCGGAACTCAGGGCACCAGCACCTCGCATGTCGAGGCGTCGGAGCGGCGAGACGTCGAGACGTCGAGTGCAAGGCGCCGCGGCGTGAGGGTTCGTGCACGGCGCAGCCTGGGGAGCGCGGAGACCGCGGCCGGTGGAGGGCGCAGCATCGGGACGGTCACCCGCAGGCCGCGCAAAACCGCACGCCCCAGGACACCCACAACAACCCACCCAACCCGCACGACGCGCACAACCCAGTTGGCTTTCACATGCGTCAGACCTACCGAAGGACGAGCTGAGCACGCAGGAGCCGCCCAGGACCCGTAAAGCCCGCAGAACCAGCAGGACTTGCACAACCCGCACCCGCACCCGCAGCACCTGCGGGACACGCACAACCCGCGCAGCTAGCAGGGCCTGCGCCGACAGAAGAAGGAAGACCACATGGCAGCACATCGCATACTCATCACCGGCGGCATCTCCGGATTCGTCGGCGCCCGCGTCACCGCACTCCTCGCCCACCAGCCCCACCCACCCACCCTCCGCCTGCTCGCCCACCGCGCCCAACCCCGAAAACCCGCCCCCGCCGTAGGCAACACTGCCACCCGCCTCAACGACATGTGGACACAGGCCGAGGACCTGCGGGCCGACGCGGCACACAGGCCCGCCACCAGCATGCGAACCCGCGGAACAAACCTGCCGACCGCGCAAGGAACACCGCCGGCCACGGCAGGAATGCCGGGCCCAGGCGACAGAACCCGCACCGGCCCAACAGCCCTGCACATCACACCCGCCGCCGTGCCCGTCACACCAACAGCTCTTCACCCCACCCCGGTGCAAGCGCCCGCACCCGGCATCGAGGTATGGAACGGCAGCCTCACCGACCCCACCACCCTCCACGGCCTGTGCGACGGCATCGACACCGTCCTCCACCTCGCCTCACACATCGGCACCAACCCCGAACTCTGCCGTGCCGTCAACGACACCGGCACCGGCGCCCTCCTCGCCGAAGCCCAACGCAGCAACGTCAAACGCTTCATCCACCTCTCCACCACCGCTGTCTACCGCGACGGCCGCCACGTCGGCCTCACCGAACAAGAAGCACCCCTGGGCCCCACCTCCCCCACCAGCATCACCCGCCTCGCCGGCGAACAACGCGTCCTCGCCGCAGGCGGCATCGTCCTACGCCCCCACCTCATCTACGGCCACGGCGACCAATGGCTCCTCCCCGCCCTCATCCAATTCATGAAAACCCTCCCCCACTGGGTCAACCACGGCCAGGCCCTCCACTCCCTCATCAGCGCCCACGACCTCGCCAACATCATCACCCAACTCGCCCTCCACCCCACCCCACCCCCCACCCCCATCCTCCACATCGCCCGCCCCACCCCCATCACCACCCGCGAACTCTTCACCACCACCGCCCACACCCACCACCTCCCCCACCCCACCGGCAACATCACCCACACCCAAGCCCAAACCTGGCCCGGCGCCCACACCAACCCCGCCTGGCAACGCCACCTCTCCCTCCTCACCACCGACCACTACTACGACACCACCCCCCTCCACACCCATCTCAACACCCCAGCCCCCACCCCCTTCACCGACGACTACACCACCCACACCACACCCCACCCCACCTACCAACACCACGACACACACAGCCACGACCACGAAACCGACAACAGAAGAACGACAACCCCAGCGTGAGCACAGGCACAAGCCCCCCGCCGCAGCTCAGCGGCGGTTATGGAGCGTGTCTGAAAGATCGTGTAAGTCCGTGATGTGGAAGTCTGGCCCGGGGCTCGGCCTCGGGCTCTCGGGCCGGGCGGATCGGACGAGTCA
>NZ_JBEXCW010000202.1:0-5360 GCF_040605435.1 Streptomyces sp. NPDC005574 | reverse complement strand
AAGATCCTCGGCTACCTCACCCCAGCCGAGACCAGGCAGCGGCAACAGCACGCCCTCGCAGCGTAGACATCGAGTGTCCAGGATCATGGGGAAACGTCACCAGCGCCACTGACCCCAGCCGCCTACAACCCAGGTCTCCGTGTCGCTCAGCAGTAGGCGCAAAGATGGTCATTCGGATCGGGTCGGGCGTTACCGCACATAGCGAGCCAACTGGTGCTCTCGAGCCGGCGAGGCCGGCGGCCGTTCGCGTCGTGAAGCGTCCCTTGAGCGCCGACCCATTTGAGCATGCATTACACCTGTGTTGACTCTCTTCACCCCTTATGTTTGGCCTATTTATTCCGCTACGGGTTCCGGTGAGAGTGTATTCCTTCATGAAACGTGACGTGTCCGCCAAGACGCATCCGATAGTTGTCCAGTCCACTGACCGTACGGCCGCCGACGTGATCATCGACACGCTGGTAGACGCTGGTGTCGACACGTTCTTCGGCGTCCCAGGAGGGCCGGTGATGCCGCTGTTCGACGCGGTGGTGCGGCACCCGAAGGCGCGGCTCGTCGAATCACGGCACGAATCGACGGCAGTCTTTTCGGCGATGGGGTACTGGGCACAGTCAGGTCGAGTACCCGGAGTACTGGTCACCGCTGGGCCTGGCGGGACGAACGCCGTGACGGGGGTTGCCTCCGCCTATTTCGAGAGTGTGCCCCTGGTGGTGCTGTGCGGGGACGTTGTGTGGGCCACCACGGGTCGGATCCACCTGCAGGACATGGGACCGGACGGCGTCGGCATTGAGACGATGATGCAGCCTGTCACGCGGGCGGCCCTGCGCCTGCCCGCGTCGTCGGCGGCGGCCGGGTACGCCGCCCATGCCGTGGCCTTGGCCACATCCTCGGGGCGGCAGGGGCCGGTGTTGCTGGTGGTGCCGCGTGATCGGGCCTCGGCACCGGAGTCCCCGACTGAGCTAGTGGTCGCATCCAGTCCCTCGCGTGTGTTGCCGGCCGCAGACCTGGCCACGGTCACCGAGGTAGCCCGCCGCCTCGCCCACGCCCAGCGGCCCCTGGTCGTCGTCGGCTCGGGATGCCGCGAAGCCGTCCATGAGGTGCGCGCGATGATCGAGGCCCTGAATGTGCCGTTCGTGACAACTCCTCGCGCCAAGGGCATCCTCGGGGAGAACCACGAGCTGTCTCTGCGCACGGGTGGGATGGCTGCTTCTTGGTGGGCCAGAGGGTACATCGAGCCCGGTGTGGACGTCGCCCTGGTCCTCGGCACGGATCTGGACGACGTCTCCGTCGGTCCGACCCGTTACGTCGCTGAGGGCGGCGACCTGATCCATGTCGACCTGGACCCGACCGTGTTCGGCCGCGGACTTAAGACGTCCATGGGCGTGGTGGCCGATGTCCGCGCGTTCGCAGCCGAACTGGCCGCCACGAGCAGGGTCAACCACATCAGCAACCCCCATGCGGGCGCACTCGCGGCCCAGGCCAAGGCGCAGTCCCCGTTCGACCAGCCGGACTTCGCAACTGACCCCGCCCACCTGATCGCGCCGCACCGCGCCGTCCATGACCTGGCCGAGGCTATGGGACCGTCCGCCCGGTTCGTGACCGACATCGGCGAGCACATGCTGTTCGCCCTGCACTACCTGACTACCGAACGCCGGGAGGCCTTCGGCATCCACCTCGGTCTCGGCAGCATGGCGTCCGGCATCGGCTCGGCCATCGGACGCGCCCTCGCCGACCCGAGCACCCCCGTGGTGTGCATCTGCGGCGACGGCTGCATGCAGATGGCCGGCAGCGAACTGCTCGTCGCGGTCGAGCACAATCTGCCGGTCCTGGCAGCGGTGTTCAACGACGGCCGCTACAACATGGTCTACCACGGCTACCAGCAGGAATTCGGCAGGCAGGAGCGATGGGCCGCACCCCCCATGGACTTCAGCCTCTGGGCCACGTCCCTGGGTATCCCCTCGATTGTGATCGAGAAGCCCGGCCAGATCACAGCCGACCTGGTCTCCGCCCTCATGGCCTCAGGCGGGCCGGCCCTGCTGGACATCCGCCACGACCCGAACGTCAGGATCAAGGGCGCCGGCCGGGTAGAAGCACTGCAGCAGATGTCCCACGGCGGCGGCCAGCCCTGCTGACCGCGGTACCGCTGATACAGAGCGGTGCAAAAAACGGTGGAATTTCCTGCGGCCGCAGGATTTAAGCATCCCGTTGTGCACACTTCTGAAACGTCAACTTTGGCAAGGCAGCCAACACGGCGATGCTTACATTTCTTAGTAGACAGAGAGCTTGGGGCACCTCGGCAAATGAGCACATTCGACAGCGAGTACAGCACCTTTAATGTCTTGACGAACGGCGCTGGCCACTACTCTCTCTGGCCGCATTCCAGCCAAACGCCCGACGGATGGAATGTAGCGCTTGAGAATGCCAGCCAAGAAAAAGCTTGCGATTTTGTTGATTCACACTGGACGGGAATTCGCTCGAATTCATCCAGCATGCCGGACATTGGCAATAGCTCTCATTCCAGAGGCGCCAGCACTTTCAGAGGATGCCAGTCAGCCACCCTGGTCGACCGATTCGAGGTCCAAGTAGAGCGCACCCCGGACGCTACTGCATTGATCTTCGAGGGGGAGTCCGACAAATCCACTACCCTCACCTATGCACAGTTCAATTCCCGGGTAAATAGACTAGCCCATTATCTGATTGCCCAGGGGGTGGGCCCCGGCAAATTCGTGGCGATCGTACTCGGTCGCTCCGTTGAGATGCTAGTTGCGATTTACGCGGTCGCAAAGTCTGGCGCCGCCTATGTTCCAGTCGACCCGGATTACCCGGAAGAACGCATTACTGCCGTGCTCGCGGATGTCTCGCCATCCCTGATCATTGCTGAGACTGCAACTCTCCCCTATCTTGCCCGATTCGACCATCTGACGGTCCTGGACAAGCCAGGATTTATCCAGGAATCCGTCGGATATTCCAACGCTAATCCAACCGATGCGGAGCGCACGGGCCGCCTGACGCCCGATCATATCGCTTATGCGATTTTCACATCAGGGTCGACGGGGCAACCCAAAGGGGTTGCCGTTCCGCATGCCGGGATCGTGAACTGGCTATCCTGGATGCAGGCACGCTATCCACTTCAGGAATCTGACAGAATCCCGCTGAAAACGCCGATGACGTTCGACATGTCGACATCGGAAATTTTTTGGCCCCTCCAGACCGGTGCATCGACGGTTATCGCCAAGCGAGATGGGCACAGGGATATTCGCTATCTCGCAGAGCTTATTGATAGTCATCAAATCACTGTTACATGGTGCACCCCTTCCCTGCTGACGGCGCTTCTGCCAGAACTCGCCGGCTACAAAGGGCTGCGACGGGTCTTCTGCGGAGGCGAAGCGCTCCCCTTGGAACTCGCCGAAGAATTTCAGACCTCGTTCAACGCTCAACTGCACAACCTTTATGGACCGACTGAGACTGCAGTCGCTGTGACGTACTGGGATTGTCGTCCAGAATTCCTGGACGCGAGCATCCCTATCGGCGCACCGGTATCCAACACCAAACTGTTCGTACTTGACTCGCAGCTCCAGCCGGTGGCTGCCGGAGTGCCGGGTGAGCTCTACATTGCGGGAATCCAACTGGCCCTGGGCTATCTGAACCGGCCAGGCCTGACGGCTACGAAATTCGTGGCGTGCCCGTTTGAGGCTGCGGGTGAACGCATGTACCGTACCGGAGACCTGGTTCAGTGGCGAAGCGACGGTCAATTGGAATACCTCGGCCGGATCGATGACCAGGTCAAGATCCGAGGCTTCCGCATCGAACCAGGCGAGATCGCGTCAGTACTGATGCGGAATGAGGCCGTGGCCCAAGCCGTCGTGATGGCCCAAGAAGACCCCCACGGCAGCAAGCAGCTAGCCGCCTACGTGGTGCTTTCGGCAGTAAGCTCTACGGCCGATCCTGCGGAACTCAAGAACTATCTGGCCCGAGTACTGCCGCAATACATGGTGCCCGCGGTCGTGATCACCCTCGACAGGCTGCCGCTGAACCACAATGGCAAGCTCGATCGTGCGGCACTTCCGAAGCCGGACTTCGCCGGCATCTCTGACCCGTCGCGTGGGCCGCGGACACCGCAGGAGGAAGTGCTGTGTGAGATATTCGCGAATGTACTGGGCTTGCCGACGGTAGGCATCGAGGACAACTTCTTCGAGTTGGGCGGGCACTCACTGCTGGCCACCCGCCTGATCGGCCAGGTACGCACGACGCTGGGCGCCGAGGTCACAGTCCGCAGCCTGCTCGAAGCGCCCACGGTCGCCGGCCTGGCCAACCGGCTGGGCACGGACACGGACCGTGACTCACTCGACGTTCTGCTGCCTCTGCGATCCCAGGGCAATCGGGCGCCGCTGTTCTTTATGCATCCGGCGTCCGGCCTCAGCTGGTGCTATGCAGGCCTCATGAAGCACGTCCCAGCCGATTACCCCCTCTACGGCTTGCAAACGCCAAGAATCACAAATCCAGATTACGCACCACAGACTCTCCGAGAGATGGCCGCGAATTACATATCGCACATGCGATCGATACAGCCGACCGGCCCCTACCATATCGTCGGCTGGTCGTTCGGTGGTCTTCTGGCCTATGAAGTAGCGGTTGAGCTGCAGCGTCAAGGGGACAAAATAGCCCTGCTCTCCTTGTGGGACACATATCCAGAAAATGTTGCACTGGACGGCCAGGAAGCCAACCTACTCGGAGCCCTGCTGGAACCAGCAGGGGACGATGAATCTGAACCCGAGCAGCCCGAGCACATTGATCAGGCGATCGCGCTGCTTCGTAGTCGTGGAGGTGCGCTGGCGAATCTTGACGAGTCCTACCTGAGATCCGTTGTGGCGGCCCTGACCGAGAACCAAAAACTCGAGAAAACGTTTACCCCTAGGAAATTCGACGGCGACCTCTTGTTCTTCATTGCGACCCTCGGAAAGCCGGAGAACCCGCCAGTCCCAGCATTGTGGAACGCCTACATCAGTGGAAGTATCAGAGAGCACCGCATTCACGCGGACCACTTCGGTATGGCCCGGCCCGAACCGCTTGCCGAAATCGGCCCGCTAATCGCCGCGAGACTGAAAGACATGCACCTCAATCGAGCCGGACGCGATCCTGAATGATCGACCCCGCTCGCCGAAGCCGACACTGCGAGAGAGCCGCATCGCGCCTCACGGTCTCGGTCACTGACTGTGACCGCCCGCGCCGCCATCAGCAGGCGTTGGGTCTTTCGAGGGGATAAGCACGAAGCGCGCCAGGGCGCCCACCCCCGCCTCCCCCAGAGCCCCCGGCATGCGCCCCGTGTGCATCACCCCTACCCGCTGCGTGGCCCGCGTCAACGC
>NZ_JBEXCW010000201.1:0-5363 GCF_040605435.1 Streptomyces sp. NPDC005574 | reverse complement strand
TGTCCCGTAATCCGCGGTGGGTCAGCGCGCGGCGTCAGATGCGGTGCATCGCAAGGCGGAGGGTCGTCCTCATACTGGGCGTATGCGGGCGATCCTACAACGCGGCGAGGTGCCGTAGCTGGCGTCGTGCGCCCGCCGGGGATTACGGGACAGCCTTTACGGGCTGCCCCGCGATTGATTTTGGGGTGTGCCGGCCTGGGGGTTCGGCTGGTGGGTGATTCAGCAGCTGGACTGGCGGGTCGGCAGCTGTGGCGCCGGACAGGTCGGTGCCAAGGTGGGCCACGCATCGGGCCGACCGGCTGCCCAGAACAGCCCCGCATCTTCTCCGATCTTCTAGCGGTCAACGCCGAGGACGGGCAAGGATCATGGCTGAAGACAGGGGAACACTCCCCTTCCTCGATGAGGGAGTTGTCATGAGCGATGAGCAGGACACGCTGTCGGAGTTCGTCGAGGCGACGGCCACGAAGTTCGGGGTGCCTGGTGCTGCCGTCGGGGTGTGGGTGGACGAGCGGGAGGCCTGCGGGTGCCACGGCGTGACGAGCGTCGAGAACCCGCTGCCCGTCGATCAGGACACGCTGTTCGTGTTGGGCTCGGTCACGAAGTCCTTCACGGCGACCGCGCTGATGCGCCTGGCCGCTGAGGGGCGGGTCGAGCTGGACGCGCCGGTGCGCCGGTATGTTCCCGAGCTCGTGCTCCCGGATGAGCGGGCCGCGGCGGAGATTACTGTGTTGCAGCTGCTCAACCACACTGCGGGCCTTGACTGGAGGATGAGCGTCGATACCGGCGAGGGGGACGATGCCCTGGCCGCGTATGTGGCAAAGATGTCCGAGTCGGAGCTGATCGCGCCGCCTGGTGCCCGGGCCTCCTACAGTCAGGTGGGGTACAACCTGGCTGGGCGGATCATAGAAATGGTCACGGGTCTGACCTATGAGCAGGCCATTGCCTCGCTTCTGTTCGAGCCGTTGGGTCTTTCGCACACTTCCTTCGCCACCAATGACGTCATGACACGGCGCTTCGCAGTGGGGCACAACGTCGGTGAAGACGGGACGCCGGCCGTCGCGCGGCAGTGGAAGGACAGCCGCGGCAACAACCCCGGCGGGGGCGGCGCGTCCTCGGTGACGGACATGCTTCGTTGGGCCCGGTTCCATCTCGGTGACGGCCGTGCACAGGACGGTGCCCAGGTGTTGCCCGCCGAGGTCCTGCAGCAGATGCAAGTGCAGACTGTCGAATTGCGGGGCAGCACGCTCGGCGACGCCTTCGGCATCTGCTGGTTCCTGCGCGACGTGGACGGCGTTCGCACCGTCGGCCACGGTGGATCGGCCAGCGGTCAGTTCACTGAGCTGCTGATCGTGCCCGAACGCAACTTCGCAGTCGTTGCGCTGTCCAACGCGGGCCCGGACGGCGGCCTCGCCTTCAACCAGGCCGCCGTCCGGTGGGCGCTCGAGAACTACCTCGGGGCTGTCGACCGGGACCCGGAGCCTCTTCCTTACGACGAGGAGCAGGCACGGGAAGTCGTCGGGAGCTACGCGAACGACATGATGACGCTTACCATCGCCACGGATGGGGCCGGGTTGACGATCGCATGCGGGATCAAATCGGAGATCCGCGCGGCGGCGGACACCGAACTGCCCCCGGATCTCCCGCCGGCCGATCTCGGCCTGCTGCCCGGTGACGCGGACGAATACATCGTCACCGGCGGCGGTCTGAAGGGGCAACGCGGCTTTTTCACCCGCGACGAGAACGGTGTGATCACCGGGGTCGACCTCGCCGGCCGGTTGTTCAATCGGGTTCCCATGGCCTCCAAGTAATGAGATGACCCGCGAGTGATCTTCGTCATGGGTGGGGACATGGCGATGGCCGCGCGAGTTGTGTGGATTGTGATGACCCATCAGGCCCGCGCGGCCATGTCCCATCCTGCCTTCTGCGGCATCTCGGACCAACATCTGGGCGAGTTGGCCACCGAGCTCGCTCCGCGCTGGGAGGCTCGGTGTGACTCGGGGCGCCATGACCGGCGTGGCAGTGCCCGCGAGCGTGAAGCCGGGGCTGGGCCGAAGTACGAGTTCGTCTTTGTCGATCGGCTGCTGGTGACGCTGGTGCACCTACGGATCGGGCTCACCCACGAGGCCCTGGGCGTGATCTACGAGGTGGGTTCGTCCACCATCGGCCGTGCGATCGGTGAGATCCGTCCGCTGCTCGCGAGCCGCGGGTTCGCCGTCCCTGACCGGCCCGAGGTGCGGCTACGCACCTTGGAGGACGTGTTCGCCTATGCCGAGGCCGAGCAGGTCACGTTGCGGATCGACGGGATGGAAACCAGGTCCGTCGCCCGAAAGCGGGCAGGCCAGGCCGGCGTGCGTTCGTCTCGGGCAAGCGCAAGCAGAACACCATCAAGACCACAACCGTCAGCGACGGCCAGGGACGCACTCTGTGGTCCGGGGCGGAACGGCCGGGCCGGATGCACGACCAGACCTCGGTCCGCACCGAGGGCATCGCCGAGCAGTTCCGCCAGCACCCAGGCGTGAAGGCCGAGGTCGACGACGGCTACCGGGGCCTGGCCAACGAGTTCCCCGACCAGATCCCGGCCCCGCCCAGGAAACCCAAGGGACTCGATGATGACGACAGGCCGCTGACCGAGCGGTACGGCTGGCGCGAGGCCAAGCGTCGGCAGTCCTCCCGCCGGATCTGCGTCGAGCACGCCAACGCCGAACACCGCCAGTGGCGCCCACTCCAGCGGTACACCGGACGCCGCGAAACTTACGGCGAAATCCACCGCGCCGTCGCCTCCCTCGTCTCCGACCGCGCCGCCCGCAGGACCACCCGCCGCAAGCCCAGCACCGAACTCGTGCACGTCCGCACGATGGCCTGCTGAATCACCCACCAGCCGCCCAGCCCGGCACACCCCAAAATCAATCGCGGGGCAGCCCGTTAGTCCCGCTGCGCGGCGAAGAGTTCCAGGTGGGCGCAGGTGGGGCAGCGGAAGGCGTCGATCTGCCAGTGCGGCCGGCCCAACCTCTTGGCTCCGCCCAGCGGGCCTCGCTCAAGGGCCCCCTGGATCCACCGGGCGAACCCGCGAGCGCCCTGCCCGGAGTCCTCCACGAAGCCCGGCTCCAGCCCGACCGTTCCGCACTGGCTGCACCGTATGTTGTTCACCGTCGGAGTGTAGCCAGCGGCTGCCGGCGCCGGCCTGGGGACGCGTGAAGCCCCTTCCTGGAAGGGCAGTCGGGGCTGCGGGCACTGTCGTAGCCCATCCCTGGGATTCCGGCCATGACGTCCCAGGAAGCAGGAGCCCCCGACACACCCGCCGTGCACCCCGTGGTCGACGCGTTACGCGATCTGCCGGTAACCGCCGGCCCTGCCCGAGCCCGCAGGGCGATACGGGAACTACGGTGCGGCGCGCGTCCCCTGGCACGTCGACTGGTGAGACCGGGGCGCCGACTCGTACGTCAGGTGGGCCCCGCGTCAGCCCGTCAGGCGGTGTCGTCGGCTGTCAGGGAGTCGAGCCACCGCGCCAGGCGGGCTCCTTGGCTGGTCATGACGTTCGGGTCGCGCAGGGCGTTGCTGAGCAGTGACATGCCTTGATACGCGGCCACGAGAGTCATGGAGAGGCCGGCCGAGTCGGGCAGGCCCAGTTCCCGGAACTGGTGTTCAGCCCAGTCCAGCAGCTGCTGGATCACCACGCCCGCCTGCGCGTCGAGAGTGCCGTCAGCACGCTTGCCGAGTTCGACGGCGAGGGTGCCCGTGGGGCAGCCGTATCGGGCCGTGAGGTCGGGTTGCTCGGTCCAGGCCTCGACCAGTCCCTTGAGGCGGTCGCGTGGGTCGGGCAGCTGGTCCAGGCGCTCCGTGAGCTCGGTCAGGTGAGCGGTTTGCTCGTTCAGGGCTGCCGTGACCAACTCGTCCTTGGTCTTGAAGTAGTAGTAGACGTTCCCGACCGGGACATCGGCCGCGCCCGCGATGTCCGCCAGCGTGGTGCGTTCGACGCCCTGTTCGTGCAGCACCTTCGCCGCCGCAGCCGCCAGGCGACGGCGTTTGTCCGTGCCTCGCCTCCGGGCGTTTCCTGAGTCAGTCACCCAACTGACTATAGACACCGGCCCGCCGCCGCGTGCTATTGTCCACTTAAGTCAGTCAGCTAACTAACTAAGGACTGGGCATGATCGTAGTGACGGGTGCGGGCGGAAACGTCGGACGGACACTGGTACGCGGACTGGTCGAGTCCGGGGAGTCGGTGACGGCGGTGGCCCGACGCATCACCGACGGCGACGTCCCGGCGGAAGCGCGAGCCGTACCGGCGGACCTGGCAGCCCCGAGGAGTCTGCGCCCCGCCCTGAGCGGCGCCGACGCCCTCTTCTTGCTGGTGGCCGGGGAAGATCCCGGCGGCATTCTGGCCGAGGCGCGTGACGCCGGCGTGCGGAAAGTGGTTCTGCTGTCCTCGCAGGGCGTGGGCACCCGCCCTGACGCCTACGAGCACGCGGCCCGCTTCGAGACCGCCGTCGCCGACAGCGGCCTGGACTGGACCGTCTTAAGGTCGGGTGGGATGGCGTCGAACACGTTCGCCTGGGCCGAGTCGATCCGGAACGACCGGACTGCCACGGCCCCGTTCGGGAACGTCGGGCTTCCCTTCGTCGATCCCGATGACGTGGCCGCGGTGGCCGCCGCCGTTCTCCGGGCGGCCGGGCACAAGGGCGCGACCTACGTCCTGACCGGCCCCGAGCCCACCACTCCTCGCGGTCGAGCGGCTGCGATCGCCGACGCGCTCGGTGAACCCGTCCGCTTCGTCGAACAGACCCGTGAAGAAGCGCACGCCCAGATGTCGCGGTTCATGCCCCTGCCCGTGGTCGAGGGCACCCTGGCGATCCTCGGCGAACCCACCCCCGAAGAGCAGCGCGTCAGCCCCGACGTGTCGGATCTGCTCGATCGTCCCGCCCACTCGTTCGCCACGTGGGCGCGGCGCAACGCCGCGGCCTTCCGGTGATCGGCACCGCCCCGTGCTCTGGCAGCCCGTGACACGGTCGACCTGGTTCGTCGTCGGTGAGGCGGTCGCCCTGAGCGGCACCAGCCGTCTTGGGCGAACCTCTTGCGCCGCGCCGCGCCGCGCCGCGCCGGGGGAGGGGCTGGGGTCCGGTGGATGGAGGCGCAGGTTCCGCTGCTTCACCGGGCCCCAGCTATCAGGCCAGGTGCCCGGGAACATGTCGGGTACACCGTGTCACCGCGGACGAAATGCTTCTGATGGTGAGCATGACCGCGGGCCCCGGATGTTCTCCGGGGCCCGCGGTATGAGGTGCGCTGGTCGCTGGGTTACCAGCGATACCAGCGGCCCTTGCGGCCGCCGGTGTCCGCCGAGCGCATGACGAAGCCCAGCAGCCAGACGA
>NZ_JBEXCW010000200.1:0-5450 GCF_040605435.1 Streptomyces sp. NPDC005574 | reverse complement strand
CCTCGTTGACTGGTGGCTGTTCTCCGCCCGGTTGTTCAGCCCCTTGTGGGAGCGGTGTTCCACCGACCGCGGGCGGCGCGGTGCTGGCGGGGCTGTCGGTGACCGCCGCCGCGACGGCCGGGGGCGCGCTCCTCGGGGCCGACGACGCGGTCCGGGCCGCGCTCGCGGTGCTGGTGGCCGCCGGGGTGGCCGAACTCCTGCTGCGGCACTGCACCCGGCGGTTCGGCGGGGTGACCGGCGACGTGTTCGGGGGGCTCGCGGAGACGGCGGCCACCACGGCCCTGCTGGTGCTCTGCCTCGGGTGAGGCGCCGGCGGGACCGGGCTCAGCACGCCTTCCGCCAGGCCCCCAGGTCGTACTTCTTGAGCATCGAACTCAGCTTCAGGCGGCGGGAGTCGGCGCAGAAGCGGCCGACGGGCAGTTCGTACTCGACGTGGAAGACCGCCTTGTCCGCGGCGACGAACGGCTTCAGGTCGGCGCACTCGCCGTACTGGGCGCACTGTTCGTTGACCGCGAAGTCGAAGTCCCCCACCAGGTCGGGGATCTGGTCCAGGTCGTTCTTCAGGCCGACCGCCATGCCCCGGTCGTGGGCGAGCCGGGCGATCAGCCGGTTGTAGCGCAGCTGGTCGCGGGCCGACAGGTCGAAGCCCGTGCGGTTGCGGTAGCCGTCCATGTTGTCCGGCTCGACCGCGTCGAAGCCCTTGGCCCGGCACAGGTCGAGGCGGGCCGCCATCAGGGGTTCCAGGACGTCGGTGCGGCGGATGTCGAGCCAGCGCTCACCCTTCCAGCCGTTGCCCCGGCCGAGCACCGAACGGGGGAACTTCCCCGCGTCCGAGCGGAAGTCCTCCCAGGCGCCGGTGGAGACGTAGCAGATGACCCTGCGGCCGGCGCGGTGCAGGCCGGCCACCTCGGCCCCGGAGTGGTCGAAGCCGTCGATGTCGTAGACCGGCACGTCGACGGAGGTGTCGAGGCGGCCGCTGAGCTGCCACTGCCAGGCGACCCCCGGGCGCGGGCGCCAGCGTTTCCCGGCCGGTTCGTCGTCGGGCGCGGCGGTGCAGGCCGCGAGCAGCAGGATCAGGGCGGCGGCGACGGCGGTGCGTCTCAACGGACGGGCTCCAGGTGTGCGGCGGTGTCCCCCAAGGATGACCGCCGGGACCGGGCGGCGCGGGGCCGGGGTGGCGGCGCCGGGTCCGACGGGCCGCGCCGGGCGGGCCGCCGTACGGGAGTTGGCGCGACCGGCGTACCGGTGCGCCCCCTCCGGACGCGAGCCGGGCGGGGTGGGGATAACCCTGGTTACCGGATCGAGGGGTCAACCGAGGTGATCGGACCCCGGGCCGAGCGTAGGCTCGTGCCGGGCGTCCGCCCGCCCGGGCGCGGACCTGTTCCGAGGCCGGAGACAGAGTCGGACGCCGGGCCGGCCCCATCCCGTTCGGCCACAGCCACTTCATTCAACGGAAGCGAGATTTCACCACCGTGACTGCTCTCACTCTCAGCACCGCCGCGGTGCCCGGCCTGCGGGCCGACGCGATCGTGATCGGTGTAGCCAAGAGCCCGAAGGGCGGCGCCGGGCTCGTCGTCGCACCGGGCGCCGAGGCCGTGGACAAGGCGTACGACGGCAGGCTCGCCGGCGTCCTGGAGACCCTCGGAGCCTCCGGGGCCGAGGGCGAGGTGACGAAGCTGCCGGCACCGTCCGGCTTCAAGACGCCGCTCGTGGTCGCGGTGGGCCTGGGCGCGGAGCCCGAGAAGGACGAGAGCTACGACGCCGAGGCGCTGCGGCGCGCGGCCGGTGTCGCCGCCCGTGCCCTCTTCGGCGCCAAGAAGGCCGCCTTCGCCCTGCCGCTCACCGACCCCGCCGACGCCGGCGCGGTCGCCGAGGGCGCGCTGCTCGGCGCCTACTCCTTCGACACCTACAAGGGCGCCGGCGCCGACAAGGCCGCCAAGGGCAAGAACGGCAAGGCCCCGCTGGCCGAGGTCACCCTGCTCGGCGGCAAGCCCCGCGACAAGGCGTTCAAGGCCGCGGTCGAGCGCGCCACCGCCGTGTCCCAGGAGCTGAACCGCGCCCGCGACCTGATCAACACCCCGCCGAACGACCTCAACCCGCAGTCCTTCGCCGCCCTGGCGCAGGCCGCGGCCAAGGAGCACGGCATCAAGGTGCAGGTGCTCGACGAGAAGGCGCTGGAGAAGGGCGGCTACGGCGGCATCGTCGGCGTGGGCGTGGGCTCCGCCGCGGCTCCCCGGCTGGTGAAGCTGTCGTACACCCACTCCAAGGCGGCAAAGCACCTCGCCTTCGTCGGCAAGGGCATCACCTACGACTCGGGCGGCATCTCCCTCAAGCCGGCCGGCCACAACGAGACGATGAAGTGCGACATGAGCGGCGCGGCCGCCGTGTTCGCCGCGGTCGTCTCCGCCGCCCGTCTCGGCCTGGAGGTCAACGTCACCGGCTGGCTGGCGCTGGCGGAGAACATGCCGTCGGGCTCCGCGACCCGGCCGGGTGACGTGCTGCGCATGTACAGCGGCAAGACGGTGGAGGTGCTCAACACCGACGCCGAGGGCCGCCTGGTCCTCGCGGACGCGCTGTGGGCCGCCTCCCAGGAGGCTCCGGACGCCATCGTGGACGTCGCGACCCTGACCGGCGCGATGGTGCTGGCGCTCGGCAGCCGTACGTTCGGAATCATGGCGAACGACGACGCGTTCCGCTCCACGGTCCTGGAGGCCGCGGAGGAGGTCGGCGAGCCGGCGTGGCCGATGCCGCTGCCGGAGCACCTGCGCAAGGGCATGGACTCCCCGACCGCCGACATCGCCAACATGGGTGAGCGGATGGGCGGCGGCCTGGTCGCCGGGCTGTTCCTGCGCGAGTTCGTCGGTGAGGGGATCACCTGGGCGCACCTGGACATCGCGGGGCCGGCCTACAACGAGGGCGGACCGTTCGGTTACACCCCCAAGGGCGGTACCGGCAGCGCGGTGCGGACGCTGGTGCGGCTGGCGGAGCTGACCGCGGCCGGCGACCTGGGCTGACCCGGGCCGGACCGGAAGTGACGGCGGGGCCTCGCACGCGGGTAGCGCGAGGCCCCGCCGCCCGTTCGTCCGGTTCGCGGTGGACGTGGGGCGTCTCACACACCATCCCGGCGTCTCGTCCACCCCTGACAAGTGCGAAGATGGGGCTCGGCAGGACAGGGCCCCCACCACAGGGCCGAAGAAAGAGCGGCCGGACACCAGCCGACCGACCGGTCAACCACCCGCGAGGGACAACGGTGCCCGGCGTACGGCGCACAGCATGGAGGACGTGACGTGGCGAACGACGCCAGCACCGTTTTCGACCTAGTGATCCTCGGCGGTGGTAGCGGTGGTTACGCCGCGGCCCTGCGCGGGGCGCAGCTGGGCCTGGACGTCGCCCTGATCGAGAAGGACAAGGTCGGCGGCACCTGCCTGCACCGGGGATGCATCCCCACCAAGGCCCTGCTGCACGCGGGTGAGATCGCCGACCAGGCCCGCGAGAGCGAGCAGTTCGGCGTCAAGGCCACCTTCGAGGGCATCGACGTCCCCGCCGTCCACAAGTACAAGGACGGTGTCATCTCCGGCCTGTACAAGGGCCTGCAGGGACTCGTCGCCTCCCGCAAGGTGACGTACATCGAGGGCGAGGGCCGCCTGTCGTCCCCGACCTCCGTCGACGTGAACGGCCGCAGTGTCCAGGGCCGCCACGTCCTGCTGGCGACCGGCTCCGTGCCGAAGTCGCTGCCGGGCCTGGAGATCGACGGCAACCGCATCATCTCCTCGGACCACGCCCTCGTCCTGGACCGGGTGCCGAAGTCGGCGATCGTCCTCGGTGGCGGTGTCATCGGCGTCGAGTTCGCCTCCGCCTGGAAGTCCTTCGGGACGGACATCACCATCATCGAGGGCCTCAAGCACCTCGCCCCGCTCGAGGACGAGAACTCCTCCAAGCTCCTCGAGCGCGCGTTCCGCAAGCGCGGCATCAAGTTCAACCTGGGCACCTTCTTCTCGAAGGCCGAGTACACCCAGGACGGCGTGAAGGTCACCCTCGCCGACGGCAAGGAGTTCGAGGCGGAGCTCCTTCTCGTCGCCGTCGGCCGCGGCCCGGTCTCCCAGGGCCTCGGCTACGAGGAGCAGGGCGTCGCGATGGACCGCGGCTACGTCCTGGTCGACGAGTACATGCGCACGAACGTCCCGACCATCTCCGCCGTCGGTGACCTGGTCCCCACGCTGCAGCTCGCGCACGTCGGCTTCGCCGAGGGCATCCTGGTGGCGGAGCGTCTGGCCGGTCTGAAGACCGTTCCGATCGACTACGACGGCGTGCCGCGGGTCACGTACTGCCACCCCGAGGTCGCCTCCGTGGGCATCACCGAGGCCAAGGCCAAGGAGATCTACGGCGCGGACAAGGTCGTCGCTCTGAAGTACAACCTCGCGGGCAACGGCAAGAGCAAGATCCTGGGCACCTCGGGCGAGATCAAGCTCGTCCAGGTGAAGGACGGTGCCGTGGTCGGCGTCCACATGGTCGGCGACCGCATGGGCGAGCAGGTCGGCGAGGCCCAGCTGATCTACAACTGGGAAGCGCTGCCCGCCGAGGTCGCCCAGCTCATCCACGCCCACCCGACGCAGAGCGAGGCACTCGGGGAGGCCCACCTGGCCCTGGCCGGCAAGCCCCTCCACTCCCACGACTGAGCCTTCGGTCAACGGACGCGCGCATCCACGCGACGACACAGACTTCCGCACTTCCGTAAGGAGCAACCGAAACCATGGCGGTTTCCGTAACCCTTCCGGCGCTCGGTGAGAGCGTCACCGAGGGCACTGTCACCCGCTGGCTGAAGGCAGAGGGCGAGCGCGTCGAGGCCGACGAGCCGCTGCTCGAGGTGTCGACCGACAAGGTCGACACCGAGATCCCCTCTCCCGCAGCCGGCGTTCTGGCCTCCATCAAGGTCGCCGAGGACGAGACCGTCGAGGTCGGCGCCGAGCTGGCCGTCATCGACGACGGCACCGGCGCGCCCGCTGCCACCCAGGCCCCGGCCGCCGAGGAGGTGGCCCCTCCGGCCCCCGAGCCGGCTCCGCAGGCCCAGCCGTCCACCGAGCAGGAGGCTCCGGCCCCCGCTCCCACCCCCGAGGCCGCGTCCGGCGGCGGTTCCGCCGAGGGCACGGACGTCGTCCTGCCCGCGCTCGGCGAGTCCGTCACCGAGGGCACCGTCACGCGGTGGCTGAAGGAGGTCGGCGACTCCGTCGAGGCCGACGAGCCGCTGCTCGAGGTCTCCACGGACAAGGTCGACACCGAGATCCCGGCGCCCACCTCCGGTGTGCTGCTGGAGATCACGGTCGCCGAGGACGAGACGGCCGAGGTCGGCGCCAAGCTGGCCGTGATCGGCGCCCCGGGTGCCGCTCCGGCGGCCGCTCCGGCCCCCGCCGCCCCGGCTCCGGCCCCCGCCGCCGTCGTACGTGTCCTCGGCG
>NZ_JBEXCW010000199.1:0-5473 GCF_040605435.1 Streptomyces sp. NPDC005574 | reverse complement strand
ACGCCGGATACGACCTCAACACTCGCATCCTCGCAGGCCACGGGCACCTTCTGCTGATACCCGATCAGATCACCTCAGCCGCTGAATATCCGAGGCCAGCTGCCACTCCTCCGCCCGAGTCAGCCTGGCGCCGTTCCGGCATCACGCACCCAAGTCCGCAACGTCTCGGGGTGACCTGCAGATTGGCCGCGACGTCCCTGAACGTCCGCCGGCCTTTCGACGCCCGCCACAACGACACCGCGTCGGACCGGAACTCCACGTTGTACTTCGAGGGCCGTGCCAGTAGATCTTCACCTTCCAGGATCACCAAGATCCATTACCAGGTGTGCCCACCTCACAGGGGTCACCTCACCCACGGCCGCCATCCGACAGGCGGACAGTTCGCCGAGTTGCTGTACGGCCTCAGCCGTACAGTCAGGCAGACGGGTGACCGCCACGAGCCGCCCTGGCCGTCGGTGGGCCGTGCCCGACAGGCGGTCGCCCGCTGGGCACAGGGCCGGTTCTACCGGTGCTGTTCAGGTTGGCCAGTGCGGGTCTCGACTGCGTGCGACACCGCTTCGCCGACCGGGTCGGGCCCCTCGGCGAGTTCCAGAACGAGTCCGGTCGCGGCGGGGGTGTCGAGCAACGCAACCAAAACCTGAGCCACGTCGTCGCGGGTGACCTCGCCGACGCTCCGCTCGGCGGTGAGGCGAACGGTGCCGGTGCCCGGCTCGTTCGTCAGAGCGGCCGGCCGCAGGACAATCCAGTCGAGGTCCTGGGCCATGAGGTGTTCGTCCGCGGCGGTCTTGGCGTGCACGTAGGCGGCCCAGACGTCATCGGCGTGGGCCGGCGGCGGACTGCCCGCCCCGCGGGTGGAGACCATCACATACCGCCGGACCCCGGCCCGCAGCGCAGCGTCGGCGAGAAGAACCGCGGCCTGGTGGTCGACGGTGTGCTTGCGGGCAGCACCGCTGCCCGGCCCGGCCCCGGCGGCGAAGACCACGGCATCCGCTCCGGACAGAATCGCAGCAACGTCGTAACACGATGCCTTTTCAAGGTCACAGACGACAGGCTCGATCCCGTCTGCTTGCAAGTCGCTTCCGTGATTTAGCTTGCGGACGATCCCGACGACACTGTCGCCGCGGGTCGCAAGCAGCCTGCCCACGCGCCGAGCGATCTGGCCGTGCCCGCCGGCGATCACAATCTTCATGAAACTCTCCTCGGATGGAAATGACGATGCTGTCCCTGCAAGACAAGTACTGCAGCGGACCGGTCGCGTACTGCGGGCCGGTCTGGAGCCAATCCAAAGCGCCTCGTGGCGGCTGGCCAGCCGGACCACACGGCAGAAGGTGATGCAAACCTTCAGCGCAGTGCGATTGTCCACCTGGCGGATAGCCCCGGCACGCTATCGAGGTCCACGGTGTGGTCGAAGACCACACCGGGTCGATCGCGCCGGAGAAGGACGTCGGGCAGCAGCTCGGGAATGTAGGCGCGGGCCGGGGCGACGCCGCCGCGCAGCGAGACGTTCCGGCCGAACATCTGGCCGATGCCGCTCGCCGGCGCTGCCGCCGTGCGGCACACCTACGTAGCCGACCGCACCGCCGTCGCGGGCGATCGAGATGGCCGTCCGCATGGACTCCTCGATGCCGACCGCCTCCAGCACCGCGTGGGCGCCCTCACCGCCGGTCAGCTCCCTCACCACCCCGACCGCGTCGGTAGCGCCGAACGAGCGGGCGATCACGGTCCGCGCCGTGCCGGCCAAGCGCGATGATTCGCACTCTCGATAACGTGGCAATGCCCTATTTTCGTGTCAGACCCGAGATATCTGATGACACCTCATCGCATGCATCAGTTTGGCCCTTGCGGGAGGCAGCGGATCGGGGCATGGGGGTGAAATTTGTCGTACAGATAGTATGGGCGTGCATGGGTGATGAAGTCGTCTGTGGTGGCGAAGCCCCGTTCCAGGACCGCGTCATCGAGATCCGACCGGTTCCAACGCTGGCCGAAGTGAGCGAGGATCTTGTCGGGCCGCAACATGTCCACTTTCAGGGACAGCCGTTTGCTTTCGATCTGGCGGTGGAATCGTCGGGACTCAACGAGGTGGTTCCTCAAAGGAGCGTAGGCGCCGGTCACCCGCAGTTCTTGGAGGAAAGGGTCACCCCAGGCCAAAGTACTGTGGGGAAACAGGGCACGCGAGGCTGCCTTGCAGATGCGGGACACGTCCGGCAGGTTGCGTTCGATTTGGGTGCACCACTGGTCGAATCCATCCACGACAGCACTGTCGGAGACAAGGCCAAGCACCTGGAGACGCCTGACTGCAGCCATCTCAAGATCGTGGACCGTAGTCGGCTGAGCGAGTACGGGGTTCGGGGCGCTCGAGTGGTAGTCGGCGGCTAGGGCACGCAGTGCAACTCCTTCGCGCCAGGCAGCGTAGTCGGCGGCCAAGACCTGGCTCATTCTGTGTACCTCGCTGTCCGCGACCCATCCAACGCCAGGCTCTTGAACGCCCATTCCGGAGGTGCGCCAGGAGGCCAAGAAGCTTGTGAGGCTCAGTTGCCAGGTGGCTTTAGGACGAAGGCGCTCCGGCACCGTGGATGCTTCTGTGCGGGTGAGGTGTTCAAGCAGGCCCAGCGCATCGGCCTGCTTGACATTGGGCAGGGAGTGGAGGATCCCGGTGATCGCAAGCTGGTGTTCGGTCTCGGCATCGCAATCTGCTGCAACGGACAGGAGTTTGTCCAAGGTGCGTTCCATGAACGGCAACTTTCCAGCGACGGCAATGAACCGTTCCGCCAGGTCGCGCGGGATCACCCGTGTGGCAGCGGCATCCATCAGCGCGAACCGCGCGTTGACTAGCGCCTCGGTGTATGCCTGATAGTCGTCGCCCTCTGTGCCATGGAGTAGCGCCACCTCGTCGTCCGCGGAGATGAGCCCGCTGTGGTAGCCAGCGAATACGCGTCCATGGCCAGTCATGCCAAATGCGTGCAGCTCTGCGGCACGTAGGGCACCCATGCTCGCCGCGCCGTGGACCGCGACGCCACGGGCCAGCAGGTCCAGAATCTCCTTGTGCCGGACGGAAGGACGGCGCTGAAAGTATCCATCGATGATGGCGACTGTGTCGCCGGCTTTCGCCTGCAGCCGCGGCAGGTCTCCGCCTGCTACTGGCGGAAGGATCTCCATCCGGCGGCCATAGTATTCTCGGAGTACGCCAGGCACCGACGGGCCGGCGAAAACGAAAATCGTCATGTGATCCGGTCCAAACGTAGCTGGAGGCCCGGGATGACGACCTTGACGACAGGTATGTCGAACTCCGGCCGAGTCAGATCGACCCACAGCACTGCCCCGCCCGTCAGATTGCGCACTGCCGTGATTGCGACATGGAGATCGTCTTCCCACGAGCTCACGGCCGCTTGCCCCTCCGGCGGGAACGCCCGCGCTGGTTCAAGCGGGGTAAAGGGGCTGCGAAGGTGGGGCCGCGATGAAAGTTCTTCATATACGTCGCTGCGGAGATCGTCTCGGGACCCCGCGATGCAGGTGAGCCGCGACTGCGCGGCCTCGGTTAGCGCCCGAGACAGTGCAACATCGGGATCTCGGTGACATCCAAAGCCACCGAACCGGACAGGAAGGTCAGCGGACCAGATCTCGACCTCATAGCAGGGAAGCTCACTCAAATGTGTGATGTCGTAGACACGAACTTCCACATCGGCCGCAGCGAAGCGGTCCAGCACCTCAGCTGAACATCCCCAGACCGTCGCGGGATCCAGCTCAAGGCCCGATCTGTCAGCTGGTCTACGTGCGACGGCGTCGCGCTCCACCGCCTCGTACAGAGCATGCAACAGTGCTTCTTCAACGGTATTGCCGCTCGCTAGTCCGTTGGAGTCGCAGTTAAGAACCGGAGGACTCCAAAAGCCCGGGTCAGTACTATCAAGTACCGCACATATCTGCGGGATCCACTGAGGCTCCTCGCTGCCGATCTCCCTGCCGGCTATCCACCGCAGTTGGGTACTGCCGGACAATATCGATCTTTGCGGGCGGGGCAGATCGAAAAGCGAGTAGGTCAGGGCTGGCGTCATTTCATCCACACTGGCCCCGACCGTGGGTAGCATGCGGCCTTCTTCGGCGTGCCAGGTCTCGATTGCCTCCATAGCCCCGGATACCCGGGCAAGTTCGTGACTGATACCCTTGCCTTGGGAAAGCGACAGTGTCCGGCCATTTGGCCGGATCGCCTGCCATACGGGTATGCCGATAATATCGAGACCCGTCACATCAGCCACCCGGGTGATACCCATGGCCGGAAGCATCGGCATAATGCGGCGCCAAGTTTCCTCTGCGAGAACGGCGCGATGCGTCCCCCTGCTTACCAGTTTGGCGACGTCACGCATGACTCGACCGCCCGATTGGTAAAAAGAATCCATGGCACACCGGCCGTGCACAATCTAAAACTCACTCGTCCGAGACCATGAGAGTAGTCCAGGTGCTACTGGAGGTGTAATCCCCATCTATTAGCTCCGCGTCAATATTGATGGCTACCTCGACACCTTCCACATTAACGGAAATCATAATATCCTCCAGATTGACGCTTCATTTTTTACTCAGCTGATTTCACCGCTGGATGGCTGCAAGCCGAAAAAGTTCGACCTCTGCCTAGTCACCGCGAGCGGCTTTCCTGCAGATTTGACCTTCCTTTACAGTGCCATCTGCGCCACACGGGAGTTTGAGTATTCAATACCTATTTCGTCCAGCTCCCGCCAATCCCGGAGGGTTATTCATGCTCAGGCCCTTCAGTTGGAGATCGGCGGCTTTGTTGTAGTTCGGGGTTTGTTGGGTGGTGGTCGTGCCGTGGGGTGTCCGGCTTCGCGGGCGCGGTTGCGTCGCCGGTGACAGGACCGGGCGACGGCTTGGTGGCAGCGTCGCCACCATGACCAGTGCAGGCCGTGGCGGATTCGCTCGGTCGGTGCGGGCTGGGGTGCCATCACCGACAGCAGTCGGGCGATTTCATACGTCGTGAACGCGATGGGGACGGTGCCGGTAGGGCTGGTGGGATCGGCGAGGTCCCCCTGTGTGCTGCGCAGGTATGTCCAAGCCGGTGTGCAGGATCTTAGCGACGCGTTCGGGACCGGTCTGCGCGTCGTCGCGGGTGGCGGTTGCGGCTTGAACGGCCAGGAAGGCCGCGGCCAACTGGGCGAGGGTGGTGTGCCGGTACCAGCCGTGGAAGGAGCGCACCTCGTAGTCGGCCATCCCGGCGACCGACTTCGCAAGCTTGATCGCTTCTTCCACCCGCCAGCGGGCCCCGGGTACGCGGACCAGCTCTTCCACGGTGGTCTCGGGCGGGCCCCAGGCCACGTAGTAGTCGCGCTGAGTGGGCGTCTGCGGTCGTCGTCGGGCGATGAACCACCGCACCCACGGGCGTTGTCAACTTGTTGGGGCAGCGGGTCGTTGAGGGTGTGTTAGGTCGTGGTGGGGCCGGATGGCGGCCTATGGTTCAGCCTGCCGTGGG
>NZ_JBEXCW010000198.1:0-5500 GCF_040605435.1 Streptomyces sp. NPDC005574 | reverse complement strand
TGGAGCTTGGTGTCCTTCCGTCCGACGTGTGTGGGAGGGCACGTGCCGGTCGGGCAGACGGACAAGACAGTGATGGGACCTTTGGCCGGGCTCCTGAAATGTTGAATCGAGCCCAGATGCTCGGTCTGCAGCCGTAGCGTCCAGGGTGTCGGTCGGCACGGGCCCGCAGTGCTCCTTGCCGCCCTCGGGCTGGCTCACTGATAGCGTGCCGCCGCCGGCCGACACCCGCGCGGTGTGGCTCGACAGAGGCATGAAGGTGACGCAGTGACTTCAAGTCAGGGTGCCCACCGCACTCCCGTTCCTGTCTCATCGAGTGCGAGGGCAGCAGCCTGTGATCCTGATCGGTGTCGATCCCCACAAGTCGTCCCACACCGCCGTCGCCGTCGACGCCGCCGGCCACCAGGTGGCCCAGCGCCGGTTCGTCGTCAACGCCGGGACTTTCCGCCAGCTGACGCGATGGTGCGAGCAGTGGCCCGACCGACGTTTCGCGGTCGAGGGTGCCGGCGGCCTGGGCCGCTCGCTCGCCCAGCAGCACCGGCGGCAACCGTGCGCTGAACTCGGTCCTGCACACCATCGCCGTCTGCCAGATCCGCGACGGCGGGCGCGGGCAGGACTACTACCTTCGCAAGATCTCTGAAGGGAAGACGTCTTCGGAGGCCCGCAGGGCTCTCAAGCGACGCCTGTTCAACGTGGTCTACCGGATCATGAAACGCGACCAACGGAACTGCCTCGCTCAAGCCGCTTGACACACAGAGGCGCTATGAAGTCACAGATGCCCGACCGGCCACGCGCGCCGTGGCCCCGCCCGGACGGCCGACGAATCCACTCGAGGACAGCCGAAGCGCCAGTCAGTCCTGGGGTCAGACCGCCGAGCGGAGCCACAGCAATCATCACTGTCAGTCCTCGGCGCTCAGGCCGCTGGCGCGGGCGACGCCGTCCAGCTCGTTGTAGAGGGCCTGCTGCTCAGTGACGAAGCGACGGTACTTTTCGCGCAACCCCTGCAGCTTCGCCGGGTCGGCGGCGGAGGCTTCCACGATGGCGAAGCCGGGGCTGCCGTCGGGGCCGGGCAGCTCCACGAGTTGGTGGCCCATGCGGCCGGTCAGGAGAATCCCCAGGACCGTCGCGTACTCCCGCAGCACCTAATCGGTGAACTGCGAGGCGTCACCGACAGGGCCGGCCTGATGGCCCTCGGCTATCTGGTGCGCTGTCTCGTGCACGGCCTTGGCCAGGACGTCGTGCTGCTCGGGGTCCATGCGGGCCTTGAGCGTCTCCATGTGGAGGGAGACGCTGTCGATCCTGGCCGGCGCGCAGCGCCGCGCAGAAAATCAGGGACATCGCCGACCGCCTCGGCCTGCCGCCGCTCACCTGACCCGCCACCCACCAGATCCTGCTCGCCGCCGTGCCCTCGGCCGGCCTCACCGCAGTCAATGTGGGCGCTGCCTGGCGAGCCGCCTCCGGATTCGCGCACGGCCGCTACTGGCCCAACCTGCGCGGCTCCCAGCCCCGCGGCGCCCTGCAGGGTGACGACGGCATGCACACCATCACCCTGGTCATCGACGAAGATCAGCACCGGCCCCTGGCCGAGTACTGTCACAGCATGCTGCGCCGCCTGCAGGAGCACTACACCGCGCGCGCCCAGGCCCGCTGACAGAGCGGGCCACGATGGTGCCCGCCGACGCACCAGGTCGGCCTCAGCACCCCTGAAGTGCCCGGGTCCGGCCGGCTATCGACCCTGGCGGCCGCATACGAATCCTCCAAGGATCCACCGGGCGGCTGGCGGTTACTGGTCGGGGTGGACGGCCTGGACGCCGGTGCCCGCGTACGTCTTCGGCGTCAGGGTGAGTAGATACCGTCCGGTGGGGTGGGCGGGGGAGGGGCGGGCGGCGTGGATGGCGTGGACGGCGGCCCAGGAGTGCCCGAAGCGCAGCAGTTCGGTGGCGGTGACCGCGGCGTTGGTGTCGAACGCCTCGATCCGGATGAACCGTAGCCCCTTGATGTAGCCGAGCAGGCCCGGCCGTTCGGCGTCGCCGGCCGTCAGGGAGAGCACCGGTGCATACAGATCACCGAGTCCGCCGGAGGCCTGCACGTAGAACGCGGCGACCGCCTCGTTGAAGGGGTCCTTCGGGTCGTACAGGGCGGTGGCAGCTGTGTGGTCCAGGACGACCGCGATCGCCGCCACTACGCGGCGGCCTGCGAGCCGTGCTGGTTGTTGCCCAGGCGCTCGAGGAGGGCGCGGGCCTTGGCCTCGGCTTCCGGGCTGGGCGCCTGCCCCAGGGCGGCGGCGAGCTCGGCGCGGGCCAGGTCGGCGCGCTCGGCGTACTCGGCCCGGGTCGGGGTGTCCTGTGCGAGGTCCTCGACCAGGCTGCGGATGGTCGTGCCGTGCTCGGCCGCCAGCTGGGCGAGCCGGTCCCGCGCAGCGGTGCTCACCTTGATGCTTGTTTCGTCTGCTGCCATATTCTCACTCTACCGCGCCCCTCTACTGTCGGTAGAGGAGTGCGTGCGGTACGCCCGCGCAACACGTTGCGCAGGCCTTCGTCCGTGACTCCTCCCCGTCCTTCAGGACGGGGAGGAGTCACGTCAGTCGCCGTCCTCGATGCTCTGCCCGGGGCTACGTCATGGATCCGACCGCGGACCGTTCCGATCCGTGCATCAGGTGGTGGAGCAGGTCGCGGTGGCTGGAAGCCGGAGCCAGCCGGTCCAGGAGCGCGCACGCCTGCTGCCGCAGGACGCCGACACAGTCGGCGTAGTCGGCTTCGATGCCTGGCCGGCGCAGGGCCGCCGACAGTTCGGTTCGCGCTTCGGGGTCGTGTCGGGCATGGGTGTGCAGCCACAGCAGATGCCGGCGCGCCCCGGGCCCGGCCTTCTCCAGGGCGTGGGCGAGTAACAGGGTGACGGTCCCGTTGGAGAGATCCTCGTCGCGGCCGGAACCCCTGTGCGCGGCGTCGTTGGCGACTTGGCGCAGGAGGCCGAAGAGTTCGCCGAACGCGTGCCAGGCACGCAGGGACACCGGGTCGGCGGTCGATAGTCGGGCCGCCATGACGGCGTCGCGTCCGTAGGGAGCGCCGGTCTTCCCCCGGTAGGTCTTGATCGCCTGCGCCCAAGTGAACGGGCCGTCGAAGGAGGCAAGGTCGGCGAGCTGCCCCGCGGTGGCCCGAAGGGACGTGCGGAGGAGGGTGCGTCGCCAGAATCCGGTAATTTCCGGTGGAAGTTGCCGCCGCTCAATGATCGCGAACGGCACGAGGGTGCCGCACGCCATCGCCAGTAGTACCAGGCGGGCGGCGTCCTGGGCGGGGGAGGGGGCGTTCTCGGCGGTGGATAGCTGGTGGGCGGTGAGAGGGGCGGACACACCGGGGGAATCGGCGAGATCATCCAGCGCCTGCGCTCCCGCCCACCAGAGCCGGGAGACAGCTACCACCGGCATGGCGTCCTCGGGCTGCCCGCCGAGGGCACCTGCCACCAGGATGCCGAAGAGCCGCGCCGGGACGCTACCGGGATAGCGGTCGAGCAGACCGGACAGCCCGGAGGGGAGCAGGCCCGGGTTCTCCTGGCAGGCGGCTTCCACACCTGCGCGGGCCTCGGCCTCGACCCGCTCGAGCCACACGGCCGGTGGAACGGCCGCCGAGGAGTCACCGTCGGCCGTCCGCCACGTCAGCACAGGTACCGGCGGCGTCAGCACACGTAGAAAATCGCGGTCGCCTCGTCATCGGTGACGGTGGCGCACGGGGCGACGGGCGCGTGGGCCGAAACGGGTTCGTGGCCCTCGAGAAGGTACTCGGTCCGCTCGATGTCGGCGAGGAGTTCGGCGGTCGCGGGCATGTCGTTTCCTTTCGATCCCTCCGTCACTCAGGTGACGGCTGGTACGGGTGGGGCCTGCCGATTCTTGCAGTGGGCGGGCGGAGCTGACAAGGACAGTCCGATGTCAACCTCCAGTAAAAATAGGCAAGTTGGCATATCCACGGAAGGTGCTGCGGTCCCGTCGGACCGCCTCGCCCCCGCGCACCATAGCGGGGAAGCGGGCCAGCAACAGGGGAAGCGCGACGCGGGCCTCCAGCCTCGCCAGCGCGGCACCGAGGCAGTAGTGCGCACCCGCGCCGAAGGAGAGTGGCTGGACGGACCGGCGGAACGGGTCGAAGCGGTCGGGGTCGGGAAAACGGCCGGGGTCGCGGTTGCCTGCCCCGAGGAACACCATGACATGACTGTTCGCCTCGATCCGGTCAGCCCCGTCGATGTCCACCTCCTCCGTAGCCCAACGGCTGGTGAGCTGCAGCGGCGACTCCAGACGCAGCAGCTCTTCGACGTAGGCGTCGGCGAGGCTGGAATCCGCCGCGAGCCGGGAGGCGAGACCAGGATGGTCGAGCAGGACGCCCATGCCGTTGCCGATGAGGTTGGCGGTGGTCTCGAAACCTGCCAACAGCAAGGAGACCAGGTTGGAGATCAGTTCCCGGCTCGACAGGCCGCCCCCCGCGTCGTGCGTCGCGATCAACGCGCCGGTCAGGTCGTCGCCGCGCATGCCACGGCGCCTGCGGACCTGATCGTTGAAGTAAGACTCAAGTTCGATGGCAGCCCGGTCTGCGGCGACGGTGTGCTCGCCGGGTGGCCGGGGCTCCAGAACCTCCGTCAGTTCGTGTGCCCGCTCCCGCAACCACTGCTGCTCGGCGGCCGGCAGACCCAGCAGCGCGCAGATGACTCGGATCGGCAGCGGGTAGGCGAACTCGTCCATGAGGTCCACGACCTCTCCGGAGCCGCCCAGGCAGGCCAGGTACGCCGCGAGTTTGGTGGCCTCCACGGTGATCGCCTCGCGCAGCGCCTCCACCCGGCCCGGCGAGAACGCCACCGCCGTCAGCCTGCGCACACGGATGTGTTCGGCGCCGTTCGCCTTCAACAGCGAAGCCGCGATCAGGCGGCTGGCCGGGCCCTCCGGCCACCCCATGACCCGTAAGCGAGGGTCACGCAACAACGCGTTGATCGCGTCGTAACCAGTCGCCGCGTAGAAGTTCGCCCCCAACCGCACCACCGGCCCGTGGGCGCGCAGAGCCGCGTAGGCGGGATACGGATTTCGGCGCCCCTCGGACGAGGCCAGGAAGCCCGCCGCCTCACTGATCAACATACGACCAGACCCTAGTCGAACGAGGTTCCTCTCTCCTGACCGAAGGCGAGAAACCAGCTCCCGTTGCATCGAGTCTCAACGACTCTCAGTATTTTGGGCGTTTCCGCCCGGAAGGTTCGTGACGGTGTCACCAGAGCGCGAGTTGTTCGCGTCTGGTGTCCTGTCGACGATCTCTCGTTTCTGTCCCCTGGCGGGGTGTTGCGCCGGCCGCCCGCTTGCCCGTCCCCTTGCGGGTTCGGGCGGTGCGGGTCTTCTGCTCGGCTCCACGAGGCTCACCAACTTCATTAGTTATCCCTAATGTTGTGCATGTATGTTTGCAGGCATGGAGTTGCTGCGTATGTCCAAGGCTGCCAAGCGTCTGGGTATCCACCCGATGACGCTTCGCCAGTGGGC
>NZ_JBEXCW010000197.1:0-5757 GCF_040605435.1 Streptomyces sp. NPDC005574 | reverse complement strand
AGATCGTCGTACGACGGACGCCGACGGCTGGAAGCTCCCACGGACAGACCAACGAACCGATCACCCGCAGGTCACACAACCTCCTGAGCAGTCACTACAAAACGCCGCCACTCGGGACTCGGGTATCGGACCCCACGAGAGGCCCACGACGAGTACCTAAATCAACAGCTCGCCGCATGAATTAGCCAATAAGCACCTGTCCGGAAAACGCGGGGCCCCTCATTGTGCTCGGTGTGGATCTCACGGATCTCCACCAGCAGGGCATCGTCGGCGGCCTGCCGCTCCTGGCGGGTCTTCGCGCCGGCGATCCATCGGTAGAAGCCCGAGCGCGAGAACCGAAGGACCCGGCATATCCGCTGGACGCCGAAGGTCTCGGCGGGGGCGGAGACGAAGTCCCAGCGGCGGGTCCTCACTTCATCTCCTTGGCGAAATAGGCCGCTGCCCGGCGCAGGATCTCCCGCTCGAGCTCCCACTCCTTCTCCGCCTTGCGCAGCCGGCCGTTCTCCGCGCGCAGCCGGGCCAGTTCCTCATCCCGGCTCTCCGCACTCTGCTCGCCGTGGCTGTGATCGCGGCCCGCGTGCTCGTCGGCCTGGCGCACCCAACTCCGCAACGTCTCGCCGCTCACCCCGACATCCGCCGCGACCGCCGCGTACGTGCGCTTCCCGCCCGCCGCGCGGTACAGCGCGACAGCGTCATTCCTGAACTCCGCCGGATACGGGGACTCACGTCCCACCAAGACACCTTCCCTTGGATCTGCAAGATCCATTGTCAGAGTGTCCACGTCACGGGGGTCGCCTCACACACCTCCGTCCAGGCCCTGGAGCAAGACATCAGGGCCTGGATCGACTCCTGGAATGAGAACCCCAGGCCCTTCACTTGGACCAAGACCGCCGACGCGATCCTCAACTCTCTCGCCGACTACCTCACCAACGTCACTCCGCCAGCCGCCCCAAACCAGCAAGACACTTAAGCACGCATTTTCTGGCGCATCACACTAGCGAGGCAGTCACTGTTTCCTCACCGCGGATTACGTCCGATAACGAGTACTGTGGCCTATATGGCAGGCCGCGGCCGGCCGAAGACAGTGCCGTCGGGAGGCTGCCGTGGGCGTACAAGAGCGAGTGAGACAGTGGCCGCTGGTAGGAAGAGACGGCGAGCTGGACGCCTTCGCCACGGCCTGGGCGAACCGGCGCTGCCAAGGGCTGGTGATCTGCGGGCCTGCAGGGGTGGGCAAAACGCGGCTGGCTGAGGGGTGTCTGGCGCGGGCGGTCCGCGAAGGCTTCAAGAGTGCGCGGGTAACCGCGTCAGTGGTGGCCGCCACGGTCCCGCTGGGAGCGATCGCTCACCTGATTCCGGCCGGGGTTGACCTATCCAACCCGGTCGCGGGCTTCGCCCAGGTCGCCCAAGTCCTCTCTGGGGCACCGGAACAGAGGCGCCGATGGGCGGTGTGGGTCGATGACCTACACCTCCTGGACACTACCTCAGCGGTTCTGCTGCGCCAACTCATGGACGCCGGAGTGATCCGCCTGATCGGCACGGTGCGTACCGGGGAACCAGTCACCGAAGCAGTAGAGGCATTGACACTCGGAGATGCGGTGCACCGGATCGACCTGAGCGTGTTCACTCAGGAGCAGGCCGGCGTAGTGCTGCAGGCCGCCCTGGACGGGCCGGTCGGGCGAAGTACCCTGCACGAGCTGCACACCGCCTCTGGCGGAAACGTACTTTACCTGCGGGAGCTGGTGTTGGGTGCGCTGCAGGCTGGGGCGCTTTCCAACGACGAGGGGATCTGGGAACTGGCTGCGACTGCGCCGGTGGGCACTCCGCGGTTGGCTGAATTGATCGAAGCCCGGTTGGCTACAGCTGACCCGCGGGCACGGTCGGTGCTGGAGTTGCTGGCTTTGTGCGAGCCGATAGCCCTGGCCGATGCCCAGCAGGGCACCTCGATCAGCACTCTGGCTGGCTTGGAGGAAGCAGGGCTGGTGCAGGTCACCACTGAGCGGCGCCGCACCACCCTTCGGCTCGCCCACCCGCTATACGGAGAGATTTTGCGCGCCGGCATCCCCGCCCTCCGCCGCCGCACCCTGCTCTTGGCTCAGGCCGATCGAGTCGAATCCCATGGCGCTCGCCGCCGGGAGGACGCCCTGCACATTGCCACTTGGCGGCTGGCCGCCACTGGCACCGCTGCCCCCTCATTGCTGGTTCAAGCAGCCACTCTCGCCCGGCATGCGCACGACTATAAACAAACTGCTACCCTTTTGGAAGTACTCCCCTTTTCGCATCAAACTGTGCAAACCAGCCTACTGTACGGCGACGCACTTCTCCACCTCGGTGCTTCCAAGCACGCCGAGGCTGTTTTGGCCGAGGCCGACGCGAAGGCGATTACTGAAGAGGATAAAATTGCAGTGACAATGGCCCGGACCATGACGTTGGCCTGGGGCAGAGCCGATCCCACGGCAGCACTGGCCGTGAATGATGCCGCCCGAAGGCAGGTAGTAAGTCCAGCCGGACGCAGAGCTTTGCAAGTCAATGAAGGCGCTATGCGAATCGCCGCAGGAGAACCGGCCAGGGGGTTGGCGATGCTCTCACATCTGGAGGCGGACCCGTTTCAGGCAGCCAGCGTTGATTCTTGGTTGATAGGGGCAATGATGAAAACTATGGGGCTTACGGTCTTGGGCCGTCCCATAGAGGCAATAGGTTGGGCTGAGCATGTTGATAGAGTCCACCGTCAGGTAGATGAGAAAGCTCTCCGCCCACACCCCGCGTCTGCCTCGCATTACAAAGGTGTCGCATTGGGCGAGAGTGGTCAGTTGCGGGAAGCTCGTGCTGCCTGTACATACGCCTTCGACGCCCTCATCGCTGTCCGCGCGCGCATGCCACAACTACGGAGCAGCCTGTTCCTGGCTCGTACAGAATGGCTTTCCGGCCACGCTGCAGCCGCCCGCCGATGGTACGCCGAGTGCGTCACACTCAGTCAAACGCAGAACCAGTTCAGGGAGATGCGTCTCGCACTCTCCGGCTTGGCCGCAGCCGCTGCTGTGCTCGGAGATCTGGAAACAGCACGAGAGACTCTAAATGATATCCCTAACAGCGACTACCCAGTGCCGGGATTTTTTGTCGGTGAGGAACACCTGGGTGAGGCATGGTTGTATGCGGCCTCAGGTGACCTCTCCCGTGCGAGGCAAGTCCTGGCCCAGGCAGCCAAGACTGCCCGGGAAGCCGACAACATCACCTCGGAAGCGTTGCTGCTCACTGATGTTGCCCGTTTGGGAGACGCTGAAGCGGTTGTCGACCGGCTCACAGAACTGAGTCAACTTTGCAACGGGACTTTCGCCCCCGCCCGAGCTCGCCTAGCAACCGCGCTGGCGGCTAACAATCCCGACCTGCTCCTCGCCGCAGCGACCGACTTGGAGGCTATCGGGGCGGACTTGCTGGCGGCCGAAGCGGCCACCGTTGCTTCCTCCCTGTGGCGGCGCTTTGGCCAGCCTCGGCGAGCGGCCGCCGCCGCCGTCCAAGCTCAGGCGTGCGCGACTCGCTGCCCGGGGGTGGGTACTCCTCTGCTGACAACGGCAGAAGCCGTTGCAGCACTCACCGCGCGGGAGCGGGAGGTTGCGTTGCTTGCCTCCGCCGGCACATCGAGCAAGGACATCGCCGCCATTCTGCATCTCTCCGTGCGAACCGTGGACAACCACTTGCAGCATGCCTACAGCAAGCTCGGTGTAACAACTCGTCGCGAACTCGCCGACACCCTTGGCCAGGCAACCAGTCGGCGTTCGGTCTGATAACAAAAAGGTGCCTCAGCACCGCAAAATGAGTCTTTCTGCGATTGGAGGAGAACGGATACAAAACACACGCAGAGTCACTTAGACCATGCGCAAGAAAGAAGAGTACGTGATGCAAATAAATCAACAGGCTTTCGCGCAACTGCGTTCCCAGTTTCGGGGGGCGCTGTTGCTCCCCACGCAGGAGGGATATGAGGAAGCGCGCCGGGTCTGGAACGGTATCATCGACCGGCGACCAGCACTGATCGCACGCTGCGCGGGCAAGGATGACGTTGTCGAGGCGGTCCGCTTCGCGCGTAATCAGGATCTGCTTATCTCAGTAAAGGGCGGTGGCCATGCCGTTGCTGGCCATGCCGTCTGCGACGACGGAATTATGATCGATCTTTCGCTCATGAAAACGGTCTCAGTAGACGGTCAGACTCACAGCGCGCGCGCGGCGGGAGGCCTGCTGTGGTCCGAATTCGACAAGGCCACCCAAGACCACGGGCTGGCCACCACCGGCGGTATCATCAGCCACACTGGGATTGCAGGGTTGACCTTGGGCGGTGGGCTGGGTCACCTGATGCGCAAACACGGCTTGACCGTGGATAACTTGCTATCGGTGGACCTGGTGACAGCCGATGCGCAACGTGTGCACGTCGATGCGGATACCGAGCCGGAGCTGTTCTGGGGACTGCGCGGGGGGGGCGGCAACTTTGGGATCGCCACGTCGCTAGAATACCGCCTTCACCCGGTCGGGCCGCTGGTGCTCGGAGGCCCGATCGTCTGGCCGATCTCTCGAGGAGCCGAGGTGCTGCGGTTCCTGAGGGATTTCGTCCACGAGGCCCCAGATGAGCTCGGGATCACCATCGCTGCGCGGCTCGCGCCGCCACTGCCGTTTCTCTCTGCGGAACAGTACGGCATGCCAGTCCTGATTCTGCTGCTGGTCTGGGCCGGCGACCTGGAAAACGGCCAGCAGGCGATTGAGCCGCTGCGCAGGCTAGGACCGCCGCTGGCCGACATGGTGGGCCCCAGCCCGTACCTGGCGATACAGTCAATGCTCGACAACGACGCCCAACCCGGCATGCACTACTACTGGAAAGCACACCGGTTGCCCGACCTGAACGACGATGTGATTGACATCATCCTCTCAGGTGTACACACGTTGACCTCAACTCGCTCCCATTTCTCCGGATGGGCGGTGGGCGGAGCGGTAAGCAGAGTAGCCTCGGGGGCCACAGCGGTGGGCGAGCGAGAAATGGGCTTCGAGCTAAGCATGATTGCCGCTTGGCCTGCGTCTGCCGGGCAGGCCGACCGCCATCGCGCCTGGGTGCGGGAGCAATGGCAGAAGCTTCGCCCCTATAGTGCCGGGGTCTACGCAAACTTCCTGTCCGACGAGACCGCCCAAGAAGTTCAGGCGGCTTTCGGTACACAGCTGGCGCGACTTACCGCTTTGAAGAACCACTACGACCCTACCAACGTCTTCCGTCTCAACGCCAACGTGCCACCGCGTAATGCAGGTGGTCCGCCGGGATACGGCGGAGGGGTCTAGCTCTAAAGGTTGTCCTACCTTGCAAGGCGATGGCTTTATCCGCTCGTCCCGAATGACCATAGAGCTCGTAACAGGATCATGAGTGAGGCTTTTTTGAGGCGTCGCCAACAGGCATCTCAACAAGATCATATTATGAGCTCGTAGAGTCCGAGGCTTCCGGTATACCTGTAAAGGTTAGTCACGCATGCGAAACTCTTGCGTCCGTCGCATCGCCCGTCGCCCGACGCGGCGATGCAGGTCAGGGCGGCGATAGAGATGCGTCTGCGGGAGCGGCCGCAGACCCGCCGGAGGTGGGGGGATGCTCCACGTCCGCTGCGAATCCTCCCCGGAGGGCCGATCTCCTTCACCCAGCGAGCAATGCTCAAGACTTGTGGATCGGCTTCGGGTGGGGTGCCTCGTGGGATGTGGAGGCGTACCTTCCCGAGTGATCGACTCAAGGTCACCGAG
>NZ_JBEXCW010000196.1:0-5772 GCF_040605435.1 Streptomyces sp. NPDC005574 | reverse complement strand
CGGACGGCGGTCGGTCGGTGCTCTGGGCGATCCGGGCGAAGACCTCTATCTGGGGGTGCTCGGCGGCGATGCGCACAGCGTCCTGCCACTCCGTCAGGTCGACCGGATTCGGTGGTGTGTCGTCTGCCAGTGCGGCGGCGAGTTGGCGACGGGCGCGCTTGGCGGCGTCGGCGGCCAGGGTTTCCAGGGCCTGCGGATCGATGCCTGGGTCGGCGGGCCGGGATGATGCGAAGATGGGCGGGTGCCCGATGCGTTCGGGCAGGGGCGGCGGCCCGGGCAGGGGTGGCAGGTCGGCGCGCGCCGCGAAGGCCTCCCGGGCCGGTGTACCTGTGGGGGTGCGCGGGGACGGAACCGGCGCTGATACCGAGGCCGCCTTGGATGCGGCGTGGGCGGCGTTGCGGCGGGCGAGTTCGTCGAGCAGCTGGTGTTCGCCGCGGCCGCGCATCAGAAGCAGTACGAAGGGGTCCTCGTCCAGCAGGCGTGCGACCTGATAGCACAGAGCGGCGCCGTGCTTGCACGGGTAGCCCCAGTCGGGGCACGAACAGGACGGCTCCAGGTCGTTCGCGGACGGCAGCAACCGTACGCCCGCCGCCAGTGCGTCCTTGACCAGCTCGGTTGGCATGTCGCGGTCCAGCAGTGCGGCGATGTGCCCGGCGCGCGCCGCCACCGCGTCCAGGAGCCGGTCCCATTCCGCATCGCTGAGGACGGGAATCGCCAAGGCCACCCGGTAGGGCCGTGGCCTGCTGCCCTGCACCGGGGCGCTGATCCGGCCCGGGACCACGGTCATCTCGCCCACGGATCCGCGCCGCGCGTAGGTGCGACCGCGGGTGAGGCGGCCCGAGTCGAGTGAGCACTCCTCCAACGCCGACACCCACGCCTGGCCCCACCAGGTTGAGACGAAACCGCCCCGGCGGCCGGGAGCCGGAGGAAAGGGAGGGAAAATACGGGCGAGCTGATCCTGAGCCCGCCGCTTGGGCTTCGTCGGGTGCGGGCTCACGTGCGGCTTCCCCTCGTGATGCTCTGCCGGTCTGTGCTCTTGGGCGTGGTGTTGTGGCGCATCGTTACCAGTTCGGCCAGTTCGGCGTTGGAGAGTTCGGTGAGGGCCGCCTCGCCATGGCTCAGCACGGCGTCCGCGAGTCCCTTCTTCTGCTTGAGCATCTGAGCGATCCGGTCCTCGACCGTCCCTTCCGCGATCAGCCGGTGCACCTGCACCGGCTGGGTCTGGCCGATGCGGTATGCACGGTCGGTGGCCTGGTCTTCGACTGCCGGGTTCCACCATCGGTCGAAGTGGATGACGTGGCTGGCGCGGGTCAGGTTGAGGCCGGTGCCGGCGGCCTTGAGGGAGAGCAGAAAGACTTGCCGTTCGCCGCGCTGGAAGCGGTCGATCAACTCCTCGCGTTGCTTCACCGGCGTCCCCCCGTGCAAGAACTGCGCCGCCATGCCGCGAGCAGCCAGATGCTGCTCCAGCAGCCTGCCCATCTCGACGTACTGGGTGAAGACGAGCACCGAGCCCTCCTCAGCCACGATCGTATCCAGCAGCTCGTCGAGCAGCTCCAGCTTGCCGGAGCGTCCGGCTAGCTTCGCGTTCTTCTCCTTCAGGTACTGCGCCGGGTGGTTGCAGACCTGCTTCAGGCCGGTGAGCAGCTTCATCACCAGGCCGCGCCGGGCCATCCCGTCCGCCTCGCCGATCGCCGCCAGCGACTCGCGCACCAGCGCCTCGTACAACGACGCCTGCTCCTTCGTCAGCGATACAGGCTGGTCGGTCTCTGTCTTGGGCGGCAGCTCGGGGGCAATGCCGGGGTCCGACTTGCGGCGCCGCAAGAGGAAGGGGCGGACCAGGCGGGCGAGGCGGTTCGCACTCTCCTGATCGCCGTCGGCCTCGACCGCGCGGGCGAAGCGGTCGCGGAAGGCGGTGAGCGTGCCGAGCAGGCCAGGTGTCGTCCAGTCGAGCAGAGCCCACAGCTCGGAGAGGTTGTTCTCCACCGGGGTGCCGGTCAGCGCGATGCGCCCGGCGGCGGGGACGGTGCGCAGCGCCCGCGCGGTTTCCGAGTACGGGTTCTTGACGTGCTGCGCCTCGTCCGCAACCAGCAGGCCCCACGGCACAGCGGCGCTGGCCAGGCGCGCCGCGTCGCGGCGCAGTGTGCCGTACGTGGTGAGGACGAAGGCGTTCGGTGCGACGTCGTCCAGGGTGCGGCCCGGACCGTGGAAGCGCCGTACCGGGATGCCGGGGGCGAAGCGCTGCACTTCGCGCTCCCAGTTGCCGAGCAGGGACGTCGGACAGACCACCAGGGTGGGCCCCTGGGCCTTTCGCTCGTGGCGGCGCAGGTGGAGCGAGATCAGGGTGATCGTCTTGCCGAGGCCCATGTCGTCGGCGAGGCAGCAGCCCAGACCGAGACAGGTCATCCGGTCCAGCCAGGCAAGGCCCCGCAGCTGGTAGTTACGCAGAGTAGCTGCGAGCATGGCGGGCTGGCCGGCGGTTGCCGATGCGGCGTTAGGGTCCGCCTCCGGCTCGGCGATCCGCGCGCGCAGCTGTTCCAGGGCGCCGCCCGCGGTGACCGGCACCGGCCTGCCGTCGATCTCTACCTCGCCGGTCAGCGCCGCGCCCAGGGCGTCGATCGCGGACAGCTCGCGGCCGCGCTGCTTGCGGACCTTAGCGACCAGGGTCTGGTCGATCACCACCCACTGGTCGCGCAGCCGCACCACCGGACGGTGCGCCTCGACCAGGCGGTCCATCTCCTCCTCGGTCAGCGGCTGGCCGCCCAACGCCAACTGCCAGCGGAATTCGAGAAGCTGACCAGAGGAGAGGAAGGTCTCCAGGTCCGAGGGCGTCTTCTTGCGCCGGGGCGGCTCCAGCAGGCCGGTAGCGGTCAGCTCCTTCGCCAGGCCCTTTGGCAGGTGGACTTGGATTCCGGCTGCGGCCAGCCGCTCCGCGGCCTCGCCGAGCAGGTCCAGCAGCTCGTCGTCGGCGAGCTGCAGCACATCGGGCGCAGCCGCGGAGAGAAGGCGCGACAGCGGCTGCCATGCCTTCGCGCCGCGGCGCAGCGCCAGCAGCGCGTCGATACGGGTACGGGCGCCGAACTGCTCGAGGGCGGCCGCATCCCCGGCCCACAGCTCGCCCGCGTCGACGACCAGCGTGGGGTCAGCGAGGCTGTGCAGCTGCACCACGGCCCGGAACTCCGGCCCGCCGCGCTCGCCGTCATCTTCGCCGTCCCAGCTGCCGCCCGAGGCGGCGCCGTCTTCCTGCAGGCGCAGGGAGACGCGCACGCCCGCGTCCATCCCGGCGGCCACCTCGGCCGCCCACTGGCGCTGTTCAGGAATGGATACCGGCATCCGAGCGGCGAAGGCCGGATGGGCGGTCAGATGCCGTGCCGCCGGGGAGCGCGGCAGACCGTCCGCGACCGCGTCCAAAAAGGCGCGCAGCAGCGGCTCGGCGGCGGGCAGCGCCACGGGCGACGAACCCGGCAGCGGCACCGCGCGCGCCTCCGGCGGCATCGCCGCCGCCAGCTCGCGTATCCGGCGCACGTCGTCGCCATCCAGCGGACCGAGCCGCCAGGCGTCGAACCCAGCGGGGCTCAGCCCCGGCAGCAACCGCCCCCGCGCAGCCAGTTGAAGCGCAAGAAGGGTTCCCGCTCCCCACAACACGACGGAGGCAGAGGTATTGCCGCTTGGCACCATGGCGCGAGCGCGGGTGAGTACGGGCACCGCCTGCGCGACCCGCAGCAGCACCGCGGTCACCTTCCGCCGCCGGATCCCGTTCCCGTGCGGCCGCACAATGGTGAGCTCCTCCGGCTCCACATCGCAGCCGGGCAGCTCACCGCCGTCCGCCCGCCAGAACGCCACCCGGCCCTCCCTGGGCGGATCTCCAGGCAGGAAGACAGCCTCGCATACGCCGAGCACGGCGGAGGCAGCCGGCACAACCGCTGGCGGCTTCCGCTGCTCGGCAGGCTCGTCCACTTCGACGACCTGGAGGATACGCGCCATGATCGGATGCCCTTCGAGCCGGAGTGCGGGCATGCGCTGGAGTGACACCGTCACACCTTGTTATCGCGCATCCACAAGCTGTACGACCGAATGCTATCGGCCCGTGCCCCGCGCTCGCGGCGCGGACCAAGGACGCACGAGCATCAGTACACTGTGCTTCCCCTCGTAGCGTAGAGCCCTGACCCGACAAGGAGTTGAGGGTGGGGAAACGACGTAGCTACGACGCCGAGTTCCGTGAGGGAGCCGTGCGGATCGTGCTGGAAACCGGCAAGCCGGCCGCGGAGGTCGCGCGGGACCTGGGCGTGCACGAGGGCACGCTGCAGACGTGGGTGAGCAGGGCGCGTGGGGCCGCGGAGGCCGGCACGGGACCGTTGGAGAGTCCGAGCGGGAGGAGCTGCTCCGGCTTCGGGCGGAGACCCAGCGGCTGCGCAAGGACAACGTCGAGCTGGGGATGGAGCGTGATGTCCTCAAGCGATGCATGGTCCTGTGGGTGAAGTAGCCGAGGCGGACCCGGCGGTGCTCGTCGGGGTGATCGGCAACTGCAGGACCGAGGACGACATCCCGTACACCGTGGCCTGCCGGGTACTCGGCGTCTCCGAGGCCTGGTACTACAAGTGGCGCAAAAGACCCGCGAACCCGACGAAGCGTGAGGTCAGGCGCGCTGCGCTGACCGAGCGGATCGAGCACTTCTTCACCGCGTCCGGCAGAACCTACGGGTCACCGCGGATCACGCTCGACCTGTGGGCCGAGGGCTGTCAGGTGTCGGTGAACACGGTCGCCGAGATCATGGCCGAGCGGGGCTGGTACGGCCGCCCGCCGAAGAAGCGCAAGAGCCTGACCCGGCAGGGCAAGCGGAAGGCCGCCCGCGACCTGGTGGGCCGGCACTTCGACGCCGTCGCCCCCAACGTGCTTTGGGTGGGCGATATGACCGAGATCGATACCGTCGAGGGGAAACTGTACCTGGCGACGGTCATCGACCTGTTCTCCCGCCGCTGCCTGGGCTACGCGATGGGCGCCCACCACGACGCCGCCCCGGTCAGCGCGTCCCTGCAGATGGCGGCCGCGACCCGCGGCGGCACCGTGGACGGAGTGATCTTCCACAGCGACCGCGGCAGCGAGTACACGTCCGCGGTCTACAACGGCCTGTGTGACCGGCTGGGCGTGGTGCAGTCCATGGGCCGGGTCGGCTCGTGCTTCGACAACGCCGCCGCCGAGGCCTTCAACTCGCTGGTCAAGGTCGAGTACATCCACCGGCACCGCCTCACCACCCGAGCCGAGGCCCGACTGAAGATCGCGACGTGGATCGCCGGCTTCTACAACACCAGACGCAGGCACAGCCGCGCCGGCGGACTGCCGCCCGCGGAGTTCGAGCAGATGATCAGTCAGCAGCGTGCCCAAGCCCACCAGAGGGTCGAGGCCGCATAGAGAGGTCTCTACGCTTCCAGGGGATTGACAACAGGCCGCCGGCGGAACCGCGATCGCCGCCGCCCACGTCACCAGCCTGGCAGCCCTCCTCCTCGCCCACCACGACCACCTCCGCATCCCCCAGGCCCTGCCCCGCACCCCCACCCGCGCCGACCTCCTCCACCAGCTGCTGCGCACCGCCTGCCGCCCCCTACTCCACGTCGACCCCGCCCGCATCGGCGCCGGGATCATCGACGCACCCACCGCCCTCGGAATCCCCGCCACCTGGCAGCCCGAGCACCGCACCGACCAGTACGCGCACGCGGCCGGACCATACCCGCAAGCCTGACAGATTCCCCCCGAGACTCCGTCCCCGGCGAGGCGAAG
>NZ_JBEXCW010000195.1:0-5776 GCF_040605435.1 Streptomyces sp. NPDC005574 | reverse complement strand
TGATGAGGGGGTCGGGGGTGAGGAAGCGGTTTTCGGTGGGGTCGTAGAGGCGGCCGTTCATGTTGATGGTGCCGAGGTCGGTGTTCATTTCGTGGCCGGTGTAGCCGTGGGTGGTGTCGCTGGTGGGGGTGGTGGGGAGGCCGGGGCTGGTGATGGGTTTGCCGTAGGGGTCGTAGAAGAGGGACTGGTCGCGGGTGGCTGCGCCGGTGGTGCTGGTTTTGGTGGTGGCGGTGATGCTGCCAAGGTGGTCGGTGAGGTGGTATTGGATGGTGGTGGTGGTGCCGTCGTAGACGGCCTGTCCGATGATTCCGTCGGTGCCTTTGAGGTAGTAGACGTGGGTGACGGCGCCGCTGGGGGTGGTGCGTTTTTCATACAGGCCCGGGACGATGAAGGTGGTGCCGGTGGGGCCGGTTTCCTGGACGCGGACGCCGAAGGCGTCATAGCGGTAGGTGGTTTTGGCGCCGTTTTTCATGACGATGGTCTTGGGCAGGTCGAATGCGGTGTAGGTGACGGTGGCGCGGTCATGGCCGGCCATCTGGCGGCCGCGGTCGTCGTAGACGGGGTGGTCGCTGCCGGGGCAGGTGCGGCTGTTGGGGCAGGTGTTGGTTATACCGGTCAGGGTGTGGGGCTGGGTGCCGTTGGCCTGGCCGTAGGTGCGGGTGCTGGTGACGGTGCCGAGGCTGTCGGTGCGGTCGGCGTTGGTGAGGTTGCCCAGGGTGTCGTAGCCGTAGGTGGTGGTGGCCGGTGTTGTGCTGGCCGGGGTGGTCAGGTCCCAGGTCTTCAGCCGGTCCAGGCCGTCGTAACCGTAGGTCTCGGAGCGCTGGGTGTAGTCGTCTGCCTCTTTGCGGGTGGTGACCAGGCCGGTGTCGTCGTAGCCGTAGGTCAGGTCGAGCAGGGTGCGGCCCGCGGTGCCCGCGTCGGTGGCGTTGACGGCGGTGGTGTTGTGCAGGCGGCCGGATGCCGCCTCGTAGGAGTCGGTGAGGGTGATCGCCGCGGTGCCGGCGCCCATGACCGCGGTGCCCAGGGCCATGTTGGCCTTGCGGTCGGTGACCTTCCACAGGTCCTTGGCAGCCGTTTGTCCGGCGGTGATGTCGCTGACGGTGTCGGGGTAGCCGGCCGGGTTGTAGCCGTAGCCGAGGGTGAACCTGTGTCCGGCGGCGTCGGGGTAGGCCAGGGTGGCCGGCTGTCCGTGAGTGTTGTAGGTGGTGCTGGTGGTGTAGGTGGTGTGGTTGGTGTCGTCGCTCAGGTCGGTGCGGACCGGGCGGCCGAGGTTGTCGAAGTGGTAGCTGGTGGTGATGGCGTCGGGGCTGGTCGCGGAGGCGAGCTGGCCGATACCGCCGGGGGCGGTGTCCCAGACGAACGTGGAGGCGCCGTCTTCGGTGGTGCTGCGGGTCTTGCGGCCCAGGTCGTCGTAGTCGAAGGCGGTGGTATTACCGGGGGTGCCGTCGGTGTGCAGGTGGGTTTCGGTGTCGATGAGGCCGTCGCCGAAGTAGCTGGTGGTGGTCTTGCCCTTGTCCGGGTCGACCAGTGCGGTTCTGCGGCCGAGGACGTCGTAGGTCATCGAGGTGACGTTGTTCTTGTTGTCGGTGATCTTGTCGAGCAGGTCGAACGGCGCGTAGTGGTAGCTGGTGGTGACCGGTGTGCCTGAGGTGCCGGTGCTGGTGAAGGCGGTGCTGGTGACCATGCGCCCGTTCACGTCGTAGGTCACCTTGGCGGTGCGTCCTTCGGCGTCGGTGGCGGTGTCGGTGTCGAAGGTGTAAGTGTGGTCGGATTTCTTGCCGTCCGGGTCGGTGATCTGGGTCAGCCGGTCCAGGCTGTCGTAGACGTAGTGGGTGGTGTTCGCACCGCCGGACGGTGACGGCACGGCGGAGGCCACGGTCCGGCCGAGTACGTCGTAGCTGGTCTTGGTGGTGACCGGCAGGCCATCGAAGCCGGTGACGACGGCGGTCAGCGGGCGGCCGGTGACGTCCTGGCTGGAGGTGGTGGTCTGCGGTCCGCTCGTGATCGTGGTGACGGTGCCGTTGGTGCCGCCGGAATCGGGACGGTCGGCGTAGGAAATTGTGGTGGGGTCCTGTCCGTCGGCGGTCACCGCCACCGGCCGGCCCAGATCATCGATCTTGGTGAGAGTGCGCCGGCCGTTGATATCCTCGGACCCGAGCGTGGCCCCGTAGGCGGGGTGGGTCAGTGTCCATACCGAGGGGCGGCTGGCCGTCTCGTTGTGCTCCCGCCACGTTTGGACCGGCCAGATCTGCTCGTTCGGTTCGCCGGGGAAGGCCGGCTGCCCGCCGGGCAGGGTGTACTCGATGTGCTCGACCACAGGCGGCCGGTTCTTCGCCGAAGTGGTGACCTTCGTCAGCACGGCGTGGTCGTTGTACTGGTAGGACACCGTCTGCCCGATACGGTCGTCGGTGCTGGCCTTCTCGGAGGTGACGGTGTCGATTAGGCCCTGGGCGTTGTGGTGGTAGTCCACGCTCCGCTGGCCGTGGGTGGTGCCGTCGGCCGCGGTGCTGTAGGTCCTGGTCTGCGTCGCCTCACCGACCCGCCACGCGTCCACCGCCGCCTGGCTGGTGTCGTAGTCGGTCTGCGCGAACTCCTGGGTGCCGCCGCCGGTGATCCGGGAGGTGCTGGTGACGTTGCCGTAGTCGTCTTTGCTCAGTTCGGATGTCTGCGTCGTGTGACGTGCCGGCGTGGCAGGCACGCTGATCCCGGTGATGTGCTCATTGGGGGAATCCGCGCTCAGCGCGCCCCAGGTGATCCCGGTGGACTGCTCCCACTGCTTGGTGTCCTGGGTGTGGTCGAAGACGGAGGACACCTTGCCCGAATGCTGGCTGAGAGTCTGGTAGGTGTGGGTGGTCAGGCTGATCCGGGACGGCCAGTTCGGCGGGTTGGAGCCCTGACCGGGAGTCATGATCGGGGTGGCGGTCCGGACCGTTGCCGGTCGGCCGGCCTCCGGATAGATGCGGGCCCCGCCGACCATCACCGACTTGCGGTGCGCGAACGTGGTCACCGTCTCCGTCGGCCGCTGGACATCCCACTGCGTGAACGACCCGAATCCCAGGCTGCCCGCGCCGGTGACGTCCATCACCGGGTCCTCATAGCTGGTTTCCAGGACCCGGGCCGCACTGGGGGCGGTGGTGTTGACCTGGTGCTCACGGGAGGTGACCTTGCGGACCACCGTCATACCGTGCTTCGGGCAGACCAGCGGGAACGCACAGGTGTAGTCGCCCATCGCCTCCGGGTGGCTGGTCCATTGGTTGGAGTAGGTGACGTCCTGGCGATGCCAGGCCACGCCCTCGTCCTGGACGGAGGACAGGGTGTCGGTGAACCGCTCGTTTTGCTGCAGGACGTTCAGTCCGCCCTGGCTGACCATCACGATGTCGACTCGGCCGTCGCCGTTGAAGTCACCCAGCTGCGAGGTGGTGCGTCCCGCCGTGTCGTGCGCCGTGCCGCCGCTGCCCCACACATCCGCAGAGGTGAAGGTGCCGTTCCCGTTGGAGATCGAGATGTTCGTGCTGGCGGCGAACGACACCACATCGTCGCGCCCGTCGCCGTTGACGTCCGCGATCCGCACGTCGGTGAACTTGTCGTGCGGGATCACCACCGTGTGCGGGGCGGCCAGGCCGGCGCCGGTGTTGAACAACACCACCCCGCTCAGGTCGGGGATGGTACTGGTGGTCTTCGGCGGCAGCATCAGCACATCGGTCAGGCCATCACCGTTGAAGTCCCCGGAGAACGACTTGTAACCGGTCTGGTTCAGCGTCGCCTTGTGGAACGTCTTTCCCGCCTGCCCGAAGTCCTGCGACGCAGTGGTCATCGAGCCGAAGCCGTCATTGTCCCGCAGCGCATACACATCGGTGCTGCAGTCCACCCCGGTCCACTGCGCGGCCAGCTGCTCGGTCCGCCCGTCCCCGTTCACATCACTGACACCCAGGTCACAGCGGGCATCGGCATTGGTGACCTGGGGATCCTGGAAGGAGCCGTCCCCGTTACCCATGCGGACCGCCATCTTCGGCGCAGACGCGGTCCCGCCGTCGAAACTGATGAAGTCCAGCTTGCCGTCACCGTTGACGTCGGCGAAGTTCCCCGCCCGGGTGTCCTTCAAAGAGAACGGGGAACTCATCGTGACGAACTTCCCCGAAGCGGCGTCCCACTTCTTCAGCTGGGCAGAAAACGAGTGGGGAAAGCCCGGGTCGGTGCTGCGGTCGGTGGCGACCAGCACATCCGAACGGCCGTCACCATCGGCATCCATCACACGAGAAGAGCGGATATCGGTGATCGCCCCGACCAGCGGTGTCCAGCCCTTGGTATTATCAAGGTTCACCACACTGGTCAGCGACTTCCCGAACCGCAACTGATCGGGATTGGTCAGCCCGGTGCCGCCGCCGCGGGAATACAGCAAGTCGTCCTTGCCGTCGCCGTCCAGGTCCCCGACCCGCATCGCCGGAGCCACCGGCGAGGCAGTGTCCAGCACCGCGGTCCCCGCGCCCACCGGCGTGAACGACGGCACCGCGGACGGATTGTTCCAGTTGAACTTCTTCTTCTTCAGGCAACCGCCCAGCGGCCCGCACTCCTCCACCGACGACAGCAGGCTGCGGTGGGTATTACTGACAATGTAGGAAAGGTTGTACTGCCGCACCAGCTGCGTCGCCGCCGGATCGGGCGCAAACATACTGACCGTCTTCAAACGCTGCGTGTGCTCGTACCGCACACCGGCCTGATACGTCGACCAGCTGCCCGCGGAATCCGGCTCATACGTGAAATCGACATGCCGCTTCGGCGCCTCAGCAGTCCCGAAGCCCGTATAGTCAATCTCCGAGACAAGAAACTCGTTACGCGCCGCAGCCGCCGTGTCATAGACATACGTCACCGTATTCCCAGCACGGTCCGACTCCGCATCCAGCGTCCACACAATCCTACGCGAATCCGTAGAATCGGTCGCCACGATCGCCTTGTTCGACGAATCGAACCCCACACCCTGAACATTCCGGCTGCCGTAACGCGCTTTATACGTCCGCGTCACACCCTGCTTCGACGTCACCGTAAACTCCGCCGGGCCACGATCCTTCGACCCGCCGAACGCCCCGATCTTCTCAAAAGAATTCGATGCCGTACGGTACTCCGTCTTATCCGCACCATACACATTATCGGTATTCCCCGGCAGCACCCCCACCTGCACCAGACGCTGACCATCCAGACAGAACCGGTCAGCCTGACTGAAAGAAATACCAGCAGTCAGCCCGTCCAGCGCCTGCGTCCGGGGACACCGAGTGATCTGCGAAGAAGCACCCGCCAGCGCCCACCCCACACCCACCGGACCATTGCCGTCCCCGGCACTGGAATACTCCAGCGACAACGCCGGCGCCATCCCCGCCCGGCCCCCAGGCACATCCAGCGACACCGACTGGGTAAACGCACCCGAAGCCGACGCACCCCCACCCGACGGCAGATAACCCGCCCCCGCCGCCTTCGACACCTCCCCCGAAGCCGCCAGCTCGTTCTTCAGCACCGGCGGGTCCCCCACCGCAGCCGCAGCCACCGGGACACCAGGCCCCGCGAACGCAGTGAACATCGCCCCCACCGCCACCGCCACAACCACCGACGACGATGAACGTCTCCTACCCCTACCAACTTTCATGATCTTGAAAGTCCTTCCATCTCCCAGAAGGGCGAAACACCAGCCCGGGTAAGAGACAGGCAGCCCCCTACCTCTGGTACCAAACAGAAATAGCGAAAAACACCACCCACCACATGAGCAAAACCCACTCACCCTCCAAGA
>NZ_JBEXCW010000194.1:0-5785 GCF_040605435.1 Streptomyces sp. NPDC005574 | reverse complement strand
CCGCCGGCCTCGCCTCGCGCTGCGAGGTGCAGGTCGCCTACGCCATCGGCAAGGCCGAGCCGGTCGGACTGTTCGTCGAGACCTTCGGCACCGCCGAGGTCGACACCGACCGCATCGAGAAGGCGATCGACGAGGTCTTCGACCTCCGCCCGGCCGCCATCATCCGCGACCTCGACCTGCTCCGCCCGATCTACGCCCGGACGGCCGCCTACGGCCACTTCGGCCGCGAGCTGCCCGACTTCACCTGGGAGCGCACCGACCGCGTCGACGCCCTGCGCAAGGCCGCCGGGCTCACGGACGCCACGGCGACGGGGGGCCGCTGACATGCGCGTCGCCGTGACGGGTTCCATCGCCGAGGACCACCTGATGTCCTTCCCGAACAGGTTCGCCGACCAGCTCATCGCGGAACGGCTGGACCGGATCTCGCTGTCGCTGCTGACGGAGGAGCTGGAGATCCGCCACGGCGGGGTCGCCGCGAACATCGCCTTCGGGCTCGGCTCGCTCGGGCTGACGCCGCTGCTGGTCGGCGCGGCCGGCGCGGACTTCGCCGCGCAGGAGGTCTGGCTGAAGGAGCACGGGGTCGACACCGCGGGCGTGCGGATCAGCGACACCCTGCACACCGCGCGTTTCGTGTGCGCGACCGACACCGACCAGAACCAGATCGGCTTCTTCTACGCGGGCGCGATGGCGGAGGCCAGGGACATCGACCTGGCACAGCTGCTGGAGCGCACCGGCGGGGCCGATCTGGTGGTCGTCTCCCCCGACGACCCGGAGGCCATGGTCCGGCACGTCCGGGCGTGCGTGCGGCTCGGTCTGCCGTTCGTCGCCGACCCCTCGCAGCAACTCGCCCGGCTGGACCGGGCCCAGGCGCGGGCCCTGCTCGACCATCCGCGCTACCTGTTCACCAACGAGTACGAGGCGCTGCTCATCCAGGAGCGCACGGGCTGGACCGAGCAGCAGGTGCTGGGCCGGGTCGGTGCCTGGGTCACCACGCAGGGCGCCGGCGGTTCCCGGATCACCCGGGCGGGCCGCACGACCGCACACGTCCCGGCCGTCGGGGCGGGCGCGGCGGTGGACCCGACGGGCGCCGGGGACGCCTACCGCGCCGGTTTCCTCGCCGCCCTGTCCTGGGGCCTGGCCGACGAGGACGCCGCCCGGCTGGGCAGCGCCGTCGCGTCCGTCGTACTGGAGAGCAGCGGCACCCAGACGTACGCGCTCGACGGCGACGACCTCCTCGACCGGCTGGCCACCACCTACGGGGCCGGCGCGCTGAAACACCTCGTTCCGTGGCTGGGGGGCCGGTCATGACGGCGGCGGCCCGCGCTGCGGCGCTGCGCGCGGCCCTCACCTCACGGGTGGTGGTCGCCGACGGGGCGATGGGCACGATGCTCCAGGCGCAGGACCCCACGCTGGACGACTTCCAGCAGCTGGAGGGCTGCAACGAGGTGCTGAACGTGACCCGCCCGGACATCGTGCGCTCGGTGCACGAGGCGTACTTCGAGGTGGGCGTCGACTGCGTGGAGACCAACACGTTCGGGGCGAACCACTCGGCGCTCGGCGAGTACGACATCGCCGACCGGGTGCGCGAACTGTCGGAGGCGGGTGCCCGCATCGCCCGTGAGGCGGCGGACGCGTCCACCGCGTCGACCGGCCGGCAGCGCTGGGTCCTCGGTTCGATGGGGCCGGGGACGAAGCTGCCGACGCTGGGGCACGTGTCGTACGGCGTGCTGCGGGACTCCTACCAGCGCAACGCCGAGGGTCTCGTCGCGGGCGGTGCGGACGCGCTGGTCGTGGAGACCACCCAGGACCTGCTCCAGACGAAGGCCGCGGTGCTCGGCGCCCGCCGCGCGCGGGAGATCTCCGGCCTGGACCTGCCGCTGATCGTGTCGGTGACCGTCGAGACCACCGGCACCATGCTGCTGGGCTCGGAGATCGGTGCCGCGCTGACCGCGCTGGAGCCGCTGGGCATCGACATGATCGGCCTGAACTGCGCCACCGGGCCCGCGGAGATGACCGAGCACCTGCGCCATCTGGCCCGCCACTCCCGCGTCCCGCTGTCGTGCATGCCGAACGCCGGCCTGCCCGTCCTCGGCCGGGACGGCGCCCACTACCCGCTGTCCGCCGCCGAGTTGGCGGACGCGCAGGAGAACTTCGTCCGTGACTACGGCCTCTCGCTGGTGGGCGGCTGCTGCGGTACGACGCCGGAGCACCTGCGCGCGGTGGTCGAGCGGGTCCGTGGCACCGCCCTGGCGTCCCGTGACCCGCGTCCCGAGCCGGGCGCGGCGTCGCTGTATCAAGCGGTGTCGTTCCGTCAGGACACCGCTTATATGGCGATCGGGGAGCGGACGAACGCGAACGGGTCGAGGAAGTTCCGTGAGGCGATGCTGGCGGGTCGCTGGGACGACTGTGTGGAGATGGCGCGGGATCAGATCCGTGAGGGCGCGCACATGCTGGATCTGTGTGTGGACTACGTGGGCCGTGACGGTGTGGCGGACATGGAGGAGCTGGCGGGGCGGTTCGCGACGGCGTCGACGCTGCCGATCGTGCTGGACTCCACCGAGGTGGAGGTGTTGCGGGCGGGTCTGGAGAAGCTGGGCGGCCGGGCGGTCATCAACTCGGTCAACTACGAGGACGGTGACGGTCCGGAGTCGCGGTTTGCGAAGGTCACGGCGCTGGCGCGGGAGCACGGTGCGGCGTTGATCGCGCTGACCATCGACGAGGAGGGCCAGGCCCGCAGCGTCGAGACGAAGGTGGCGATCGCGGAGCGTCTGATCGCCGATCTGACGGGGAACTGGGGGGTGCACGAGGCGGACATCCTCATCGACTGTCTGACGTTCACCATCTGCACCGGTCAGGAGGAGTCCCGCAAGGACGGTGTCGCGACGATCGAGGCGATCCGGGAGCTGAAGCGCCGGCATCCGCGAGTGCAGACCACGCTGGGGCTGTCGAACATCTCCTTCGGGCTGAACCCGGCCGCCCGGGTCCTGCTGAACTCGGTGTTCTTGGACGAGTGTGTGAAGGCGGGTCTGGACTCGGCGATCGTGCACGCGTCGAAGATCCTGCCGATCGCCCGCTTCAGCCAGGAGCAGGTGGCCACCGCTTTGGATCTGATCCATGACCGGCGGGCGGAGGGCTATGACCCGCTGCAGAAGCTGATGCAGTTGTTCGAGGGTGCCACCTCGAAGTCGCTGCAGGCGGGCCGGGCGGAGGAGCTGGCGGCGCTGCCGCTGGGGGAGCGGTTGAAGCGGCGGATCATCGACGGGGAGAAGAACGGTCTGGAGGCCGACCTCGATCAGGCCCTGACGGAGCGGCCGGCGTTGGACATCGTCAACGACACGCTGCTGGACGGCATGAAGGTGGTCGGTGAGCTGTTCGGCTCGGGCCAGATGCAGTTGCCGTTCGTGCTGCAGTCGGCCGAGGTGATGAAGAGGGCCGTCGCGCATCTGGAGCCGCACATGGAGAAGTCGGACGCGGAGGGCAAGGGCACCATCGTGCTGGCCACCGTGCGCGGTGACGTCCATGACATCGGCAAGAACCTGGTCGACATCATCTTGTCGAACAACGGCTACACGGTGGTCAACCTCGGTATCAAGCAGCCCGTCTCGGCGATCCTGGAGGCCGCCGAGGAGCACCGCGCGGACGTGATCGGGATGTCGGGTCTGCTGGTGAAGTCCACGGTGATCATGAAGGAGAACCTGGAGGAGCTCAACCAGCGCAAGCTGGCCGCGGACTACCCGGTCATCCTCGGCGGCGCGGCCCTCACTCGCGCCTACGTCGAACAGGACCTCCACGAGATCTACGAAGGCGAGGTCCGCTACGCCCGCGACGCCTTCGAGGGCCTGCGCCTGATGGACGCCCTCATCGGCGTCAAGCGGGGGGTTCCGGGTGTCACGCTGCCCGAACTCAAGCAGCGGCGGACCAGGACGACTTCACGCGTGGTGACCGAGGAGCGGCGCGAGGAAGGCCATGTCCGCTCCGACGTGGCCACCGACAACCCGATCCCCCGACCCCCGTTCTGGGGCACCCGGGTGGTCAAGGGCATCCAGCTCAAGGAGTACGCGAGCTGGCTGGACGAGACCGCGCTCTTCCGCGGTCAGTGGGGCCTCACGAAGGACCTGATCGAGACCGAGGGCCGCCCGAGACTGCGCGGCTGGCTGGACCGGCTGCACACCGACGGCCTCCTCGAAGCGGCCGTCGTCCACGGTTACTTCCCCTGCGTGTCCAAGAACGACGACCTGATCATCCTGGACGAGCAGGGCAACGAACGGACCCGGTTCACCTTCCCCCGCCAGGCGTACGGCCGCCGGCTGTGCCTGGCCGACTTCTTCCGCCCGGAGGACTCGGGCGAGACCGATGTCGTGGGGCTCCAGGTCGTGACCGTCGGGTCGAGGATCGGGGACGCCACCGCGGAGCTGTTCGAGGCCGACGCCTACCGCGACTACCTCGAACTGCACGGCCTGTCCGTGCAGTTGGCCGAGGCACTCGCCGAGTACTGGCACGCCCGGGTGCGCGTCGAACTCGGCGTCGCGGGCGGCGATCCGGACTCCCTCGACGGCATGTTCCGGACCGCCTACCAGGGGTGCCGCTACTCCCTCGGCTACCCCGCCTGCCCGAACCTGGAGGACCGCGCCAAGATCGGCGAGCTGCTCGTGCCGGAACGCATCGGCGTCGTCCTCTCCGAGGAGTTCCAGCTGCACCCCGAGCAGTCCACCGACGCGATCGTGACCCACCATCCCGAGGCGAGCTACTTCAACGCGGGGAGCGAGCGATGACCACCGGCACCCTGCGAGAGGTCCTCGCCTCCGGCCGGCTCTCGTTCTCCTTCGAGTTCTTCCCGCCCAGAACGGACCGGGGCGAGCGGACGCTGTGGGAGGCCGTCCGGCGGATCGAACCGCTCTCCCCCACCTTCGTCTCGGTCACCTACGGCGCCGGCGGCTCGTCCCGCGACCGCACGGTGGACGTCACCCACCGCATCGCCCGGGAGACGACCCTGCGCCCGCTGGCGCACCTGACGGCGGTCGGCCACTCGGTGGCCGAGCTGCGGCACATCATCGGCCGCTACGCCGACGCCGGGGTGCGGGACGTGCTCGCCCTGCGGGGCGACCCGCCGGGCGACCCCAACGCCCCGTGGGTCCCGCACCCCGACGGCTTCCGCCACGCCCACGAACTCGTCACGCTGGTGCGGGAGTCGGGGGACTTCGGCGTCGGTGTGGCCGCGTTCCCCGAGATGCATCCGCGGTCGCCCGACTGGGACAGCGATGTACGGCACTTCGTCGCCAAGTGCCGGGCGGGCGCCGACTACGCCATCACGCAGATGTTCTTCCGGGTGGAGGACTACCTGCGGCTGCGCGACCGGGTCGCGGCGGCCGGCTGCGACACGCCCGTCATCCCGGAGATCATGCCCGCCACCGACGTCCGGCAGATCGCCCGCTTCGCCGAACTGAGCGGTGCCGCCTTCCCCGAACACCTCGCGCACCGGCTGGAGGCCGCCCGCGACCGGCCGGCCGACGGCCACCGCATCGGCGTCGAGCACGCCACCGCGATGGCCGAACGCCTGCTCGCCGAGGGCGCCCCCGGCCTGCACTACATCACCCTCAACCGCTCCACCGCCGCCCTCGACATCCACCGCGCCGTCCAGAACCTCGTCAGGAGTGTCCATGCCCCCGCAGCACAGCTCGGCTGAGTTCACCGACTTCAAGGTCGCCGATCTCTCCCTGGCCGAGTTCGGCCGTAAGGAGATCACGCTCGCCGAGCACGAGATGCCCGGTCTGATGTCGATCCGCCG
>NZ_JBEXCW010000193.1:0-5812 GCF_040605435.1 Streptomyces sp. NPDC005574 | reverse complement strand
GTCACCGCCTGCGGCCCTTCCCGGTCGGGTCCAGGCTCATCAACGCCATGTAGATGCACTTTCAACTCCCCCGCCCCCAAGGTAGGTGAAGGGCCGGTCGCCCTCCGGTCGCTACAACGGTCCCGTGTCGCCGATGGTTCACTCTCAGCCACGGCAGTTGTAGTGCCACTTAGCTTGCGTTGATCTTGACCAGCGGGGCTGGTGAGCGGGGGCTATCGTCCTGCGCATGCCGGAGGTTGAGGGTGGGGCGGGTGTCGGGCTGGCCGAGTGGGTGTCGCTCGGGGTGCTGGCCGAGGCGGTGCCGCGGGACGTGGTGGACGAGGTGGTGCTGGCGCAGGGGCGGCGGTCCCCGCGGGCCGGCGGGAAGCTACCGCCGCACGTGATGGTGTACTTCGCGATGGCGCTGGCGCTATTCGCCGATGACGACTACGAAGAGGTGATGGCCAAGCTGGCTGGGACGCCGCGGTCGTGGGGGTGTTGGGATCCGGCGTGGTCGGTGCCGACCTCGGGCGGTATCAGCTCCAGGCCCGTGCCCGGCTGGGGTTCGAGGTGCTGGCGGAGATCTTCGCGCAGGTCGCGCGGCCGGTGGCGGAGCCGATGACACGGGGCGCCTGGCTGGCGGGCTGCCGTCTGGCGGCGATCGACGGCGTGGTCTGGGAGGCACCGGACAGCCCGGACAACCGTAAGGCTTTCGGCGTCAGCGGTTCGGGGAACTACGCCTCGGCGTTTCCGCAGGTGCGCATGGTGACGCTGACCGAATGCGGATCGCATGCGCACCTGGACGCGGAGATGGACGGGATCCGGACGTCCGAACAGGCCCTGGCCCGGCTCTCGGCGACGCCTGAATTCTGACTCTTCCAAGATTTCCGTGAAGCCGGTCATGCTTCCGTGCGCCAGTGACGCTCCGTCATGGATGGCGGGATGCTGGATCAGTGTGAGGAGTTGCTGAAGACGGTGTTTCCGCACCTCGGCGGGGTGCTGGTGGAGCAAGTGGTGGCAGTGGGCGGTCTGTTACGGATCGTGGCGAGTACGGCATCGACGATCTCGGCGTCGTGCCCGGACTGCGAGGTTCTGTCGAGACGTCGGCACAGCGGCTACGAGCGTCGGCTCGCCGACGACCCTGTCGGCGGCCGACGGGTGTCCATCACGTTGACCATCCGGCGCCTGTTCTGCGACAACCCGAGCTGCGGGAGGGTGACGTTCGCCGAGCAGGTTGATGGGCTGACCGTGCGTTACGGTCGGCGGACTCCGCAGCTCACGGGCCTGTTGGGCGCGATCGCGGTGGCCTTGGCGGGCCGCGCCGGTGAACGCCTGGCGGCCCGGCTGCCGGCTCCGGTCAGCGACACCACTCTGCTGAGCCTGGCCATGGCCCTCGCCGACCCGTACGCACAAACGCCCCGAGTGCTCGGGGTCGATGAATTCGCCACCCGCAAGGGCCACAAGTACGGCCGTACTGGTCGACTGCGAGACCCACGCCCCCATCGACCTGCTGCCCGACCGGGAGTCGGCGACGTTCGCCGCCTGGCTCACCGACCACCCCGGAGTGGAGATCATCTGCCGCGACCGCGGCGGCGCCTTCGCGGACGGCGCCCGTGCCGGAGCCCCCGACGCCGTCCAGGTCGCCGACTTGTGGCACCTCTGGCACAACCTCACCGAGGCTGTGAAGTCCCTGGTCAGCAAGCACAGTTTCGGCTGGATCATGATGCACCGCCGCCTCGCCCGGGACTACGAGACCAAACCCGCCCACTCCGAGAGCATGATCCGCCTTGCGATGATCTCCAACCTCGCGAAGCGAGCAACCGGCGAAACACCCATAACTTGGCACAACCCATGAACTATCCCGTCTTCAACCGGAACGACCTCTCAAAGACCCTGCCTTACCCCCTCCCTCACCGAACGGCCAAGCGGTACGTACGGAACTTGATCAAGCCCTGTCGCCTACCTCCGCCCCTGTGTGTTCCGATTCTGATGCGACGAATGCCCGGCATGTGACGAATGCCCGGCATGTGACGACTGCCCGGCACGTGAAGACGGCCCGGGATCTGGATAAAGGTATTGCTGCCCCGCTACCAGATTTTCCGGATAATGGCCCATCCCGTAATTGCCATAGTCCTGATTTGCCGGCACCTGCATAGCAGAAGGATCCCAGGCGGCCGCGTCGACAGGATGTGAAGGCCCGGGATCTGGATAAAGGTATTGCTGCCCCGCTACCAGATTTTCCGGATAATGGCCCATCCCGTAATTGCCATAGTCCTGATTTGCCGGCACCTGCATAGCAGAAGGATCCCAGGCGGTCGCGTCGACAGGATGTGAAGGCCCGGGATCTGGCGGATCCGCCTCCGCCAGATACTTCCTCCCCTGCGCCAGAAGCTCGCTCGTCACCTCGTACGGCAACTCGCCCGGGACGCCCTTGTTAATTAGAAATCTACCAGTAGGGAGTTTTCTCAGGCTCAGCCCTGCCTCCGCGAAGGCGGCCGCCTCCGCCGGCCCCGCCCCATTTTTATTTGAATCAGAGAGGTATGTCATTCGAGCCCACATTTTCGCTGCAGAGTCAGTGGCTCCTTTCGGTGGATAACGCGGCCAGGATCCCCAGGCCACGGTGGCTTTGCCTCCACCGAGACCGAATACTGCAGACACCGCATCGGCCCTTTCCTGATCTGCGACATCCGCTTTGACTTTCCATTCCGAGCCTGCCTTTTCCGTGTCAATTCTCCATTTGCCATTATCGAGTTCTTTCAGGGGCAGCCCTGCCGCCCTCAAGGCGGCCGCCTCCTCCGGCCCCGCACAAGTCTGGCCCGTTCTATTATTGAGGCTGAGAATCCGGACCCGCGCATCGCTATGCTCCCCCTCAAGACTCGGCAACAATCCCCGGGCCACGGTGGCTTTGCCTCCGTCGAGAGCGTAGAGTCTACGCACCGCTTGGGCCCTGCCCTGATCGCTGACACCTGCATTAATTTCATTTTCTGAGAATGCCTTTTTCTTGTCAATTCTCCATTTGCCACCTGCGATTTGCTTCAGGGGCAGCTTTGCATCCTTCAGGGCTTGCAGCTCCAGTGGCCCCACAGAATATGAAGCATCTGTTCCAGAGAGTCTGAAAAGCCGGTTCCGCATGTTCCGTTCGAATTCATCCGAATTTATCGGCGCCTCTCGAATCGGCAGGAATCCCAGGAGCATACGGGGATTAGCTTCTTCGTCGAGACCGTAGTAACGACGAATGTCGGCAGCTCGTTGTTCATCTGTCGGTCTAGGCATGGAGCCCTCCATAGCGAGTCAGGGTCGACCTGATCTCACAACGCACCAGACAGCCCTGTGGTTCAATGATTCCTAACCTAACCTCGAAATTTCGTGACGGGCCGCCGACGGAGTCGGTGGCCCGTTTTCGTACCGCGGGCTGACGCTGGGCAGGCCGGAGGCAGGGCTTCGGCGTAGTTGGCTGATGCCCGCTTCCTGACGGATGACCAGATTGGGCGGGGTCGGGTGCGGAACAGGCACGGACGCCCGTGATCATGGAGTCCTACCTTTCTTGATGTGGGTCTGAGCTGGTCATTCGTAAGATCGGCGGGGCCCAGGGGTTCCGGGTATGGCTGTCATGGAGTCGCCGCTGGATGGCTCAGAGAACTTGGCCGCCCGGAACCCCGCGACGACTCGACCGCTAATTGGGAGACGCGACGCGATCGCTTTGTAGGACAACGTCGGCGAGGTCGTCTGCTGGGTTGGTGTACGACGAGCTGACGGAGGTGGCTGTGCCCGAGATCTGGGCCGGAGTGGACATCGGCAAGGAACATCACCACTGCGTGGTGATCGACGCCCAGGGCAAGAGACTGCTGTCGCGTCGCATCCTGAACGACGAGGCTGAACTGCTCCAGCTCATCGCTGACGTACTGGAGCTGTCGCGGGATGTGCTGTGGGCGGTGGACATCAACCACGGCGGGGCCGCGCTCCTGCTCGGTCTGCTGGTCAGCCACGACCAGCACATCACCTACATCACCGGCCTGGCCATCCACCGCGCCTCGGCCGGCTACCGCGGCCAGGCCAAGACCGACGCGAAGGACGCCTTCGTCATCGCCGACCAGGCCCGCATGCGCACCGACCTCGGTGTCCTGCGGCCCGGCGACGAGATATCGGTCGACCTGCGCACTCTGGTCACCCGCCGCACCGATCTGGTCTGCGACCGGACCCGGCAGATCAACCGACTTCGCGCCCAACTCTTGGAAATCTTCCCTGCGTTGGAACGTTCTTTGGACCTGACGAAGAAGGGGCCGGTCCTGTTGCTGACCGGCTACCAGACCCCGGCCGCGATCCGTCGCGCCGGCGCCTTCCGGATCGCGACGTGGCTGAAGAACCGCAAGGTCCGCAACAGCGCGGCCCTGGCCCGGACCGTCGTGGAGGCCGCCGAGGCCCAGTTCACCGCACTGCCCGGCGAGAAACTCGCGGCCACCATGGTGGCCCGCCTGGCGAAGGGGGTGATGGCCCTCGATGAGGAGATCACCGAGTTCGAAGTCCTTATCGAGGCCCGGTTTCGCGAGCACCCGCACGCCGAGGTGATCCAGAGCCTGCCTGGCATGGGCACCATGCTGAGCGCGGAGTTCCTCGCTGCGACCGGCGGCGACATGGGCACCTTTGGCACCGCCGACCGTCTGGCCGGCTACGCCGGCCTCGCACCCGTCCCCCGCGACTCCGGACGCGTCAGCGGCGACCTCCACCGCCCACGCCGCTACCACCGCGGCCTGCTCCGAGCCTTCTACCTCTCGGCCTTCGCCAGCCTGCGGAACTGTCCCGCCTCGGAACAGTTCTATGAGCGCAAGCGGGCCGAGGGCAAGGGGCACAAGCAGGCGCTGCTGGCACTCGCCCGCCGCCGGGCCAACGTCCTGTGGGCCATGATCCGCGACGGAGCGTGCTACCAAGCCACACCACCAGTCACGGCAGCGGCTTGACAACGGCATTGGGAAGTTCTCTACGCTCTGTGATCCTGGGAAGTCCGTGCCTGCCGACGCATCATCTCTGATCCCTCCTGCCCTGGACCAACTCGGCCCCCGTGCGGGAGCCGCTCCCAGGGAGATCCCCGACCTGCTGGAATGCCTCGCGCAGGTCCCCGATCCGCGCGATCCCCGCGGAGTACGGCATCCGCTTGCCGCGGTGCTGGCCCTGACAGCCTGCGCCGTCCTCGCCGGGGCGAGGTCGCTGCTGGCGGTGAGTGAATGGGTGGCCGATGCCCCCGAAGGACTCCTCGAGCGGCTCGGTATCCGCGTCGACCCACTCTTCCCGAAACGCTCCTGGCCTGCGGAAACAACGATACGCAGAGTCCTGGCACGAATCGACGCGAACGCCCTGGACCGGGCGGTCGGGGCCTGGCTTGCCGGCCGGCAGCAGGACGCGGGCGGCTTGAGGGCGCTGGCCGTCGACGGGAAGTCGCTGCGGGGCGCCGCCCGCGCCAAGGGCCGGAGAATCCATCTCCTGGCCGCCTGCGACCACGTCGGCGGGCTGGTCCTCGCGCAGATGGACGTCGGTGAGAAGACCAACGAGATCACTCGGGTTCGACCTCTGCTGGACACGTTGCCCGACCTGTCCGGCACCGTCGTGACCAGCGATGCCCTGCACACTCAAACCGACCACGCCACCTATCTGCGCGGGCGGGACGCCCACTACATCGTGATCGTGAGCGCAACACGAAGAAGCTCCGCGCGCAGCTCACATCCCTTCCCTGGAAGCAGATTCCACTCCAGGACCGCATCCGCACGACCGGGCACGGACGCTGTGAGATCCGCAGGCTGAAGGTCTGCACGCTGAACAACCTGCTCTTCCCCGGCGCCCG
>NZ_JBEXCW010000192.1:0-5979 GCF_040605435.1 Streptomyces sp. NPDC005574 | reverse complement strand
CACCTGCACGCTCACGCCACCCCTCCACGATGGGAAACTCCCTTGCCAGACACTACGTCTGACATGGGATCGCTTAGCTGATTAGAGACGCTTCGGCACCACCACCAGGGCGGGGCCCGGGTCTCCGGCCACTCCGGTACCCGTTTTCCGGTTGGCCGCCGCGAGGGCGGCCAGGCTGTGGCCTGCGTTCGCGTCCCGGTCCAGGACGAGTCCGCAGGCGTCGCACTCGAAGACACGCACGCCGAGGGGCAGCTTGGCTTTCACCACACCGCAGCGGGAGCAGGTCTTCGAGGAGGGCATCCAGCGGTCGGCGACGATCAGACGTCCACCGTGACGCTGGGTCTTGTAGGTGAGCTGGCGCCGCAGTTCCCCGAACGCCGCGTCGGAGATACGGCGGGACAGACGCCGGTTGCGGACCAACCCTTTCACGTTGAGGTCCTCGACCACGACGGTGCCGTACTCGGCGGGGATACGCGCGGTGGCCTGGTGGAGATGGTTCTCCCGCAGGTTCGCCACCCGGTGGTGCACCCGGTTGCGGACCGCGTTGGCCTTCTCCCAGCGACGGGACGGGGCCTGTCCGGTGCGCCGGTTGGGGCCGCGTCGGCGGGAGACGGTCCGGGAGGCCTTCCGGAGCTGCGTGAGGGCCTGGTCGTAGTGCTTGGGGTTCGCGACCTCGCGGACTTCGCGGGCCGAGTCCGCCATGACGAGGAGAGTCTTCACGCCGAGGTCGATCCCGACCGCCGTGCCCGGCCGGGTGGCAGGGGCGATGGTGTTGCGTTCCTCGGTCTGCAGGACCGCGAACCAGCGGCCCCGCTCGAACCGCACCGTCACCGACAGAATCCGCCTTGAGCCTTCGGTGATCGCGTCCGCGAGGAGCGGGACGTCCTCATGAAGGCGGATCCGGCCGAGGCGGGGCAGGACGATATGCCGCCGGTCATCGAGGCGGATGGTGCCGGTGGTGAACTTGCACGCCAGACGGGCTTTCCGCTTCGACTTGAAACGGGGCCTGCCCATCCGGGCGCCCTTGCGTTCGCCGCGCCGGGACTTGGCATAGGTGTCGAACGCGGCGGCAGCGTTCGCGAGGCCGGTGTTGTAGGCCTCCTTCGAGTTCTCCGCCCACCACTCCCGCAGGAAGGGGTCGGTGTGTTTGGCCTCGTTGCAGGCCTTCCGCAACGACGGCAGCGACCACGACCGCCACGGAACGCGCTCTGCCCGAAGACGCCGTAGGTCTCCTCCGCTGCGCGCTGCGACCAACTCGCCAGCACATGCCGCACCGCCCAGTTGTAGGCGACCCGCGCCGCCCCGCAGTGCGAGGCCAGAGCCTGCAGGGCGGACGCGTTGGGGTCGAGGGCGAGTCTGCGGCCCACGACGTGGAAGCCGGGCCGCGCCTCGAACCCCACCCGGCTCCGTCGCGCTCGATCTGCGCGTCAAATGACGGTGTGGTGCGGATTTTGGTGTGGGACAGCGACCCGGTCCGGGTGGACCACGAACCACAACATCCCCGGGGCCCATGGGCCGGGCTGGTCCGTCGCCACGCCAAACCGGCATAGCGAGAAGCCCCGACCTTCAGGACGGGGAGGAGTCACGTCGTCGCGGATCAGGTGGTACACCTCGCGGGCTGCGTAGCGTTTCGTGCAGCGCATGACCTCGCGATTTCCCTTTCCTTCAGCGGTGCGTCGTTCCAGGTAGAGGCGAGGGCGCTCGTCTTGTCGCATGCGGTGACCACGATGCGGTGCAGAGCGGCGTTGGCCTGCCTGTCTCCGCCGCGGTTGAGCCGACGGCGCGGACACGACGCCCGCCCCTGCTTGGCGCAGGGGCGGGCGTCGTGTCCGTGTCCCGGTCAGCCGGCGCAGAGGGTCAGGTTGACCGTAGCGCCGCTCTTGACGCTCTTCGGGGCGTGCGGGGACACGCCAACCACCGAGCCCGGCTTGCAGCCCTTGACGACTGCCTTGGTGATGGCACCGGTCTTCAGCTCCGCCTTGAGGAGCGTCTGCTTGGCGAACGTCAGGTCCAGGTTCGCGAAGTCGATCGGAATGGTCGTGCCGTCGGGCGTGACGTACAGCACGGTGGTGGCGTCGCTGTTGGCGGACGTGCTGGTGGCCGCCGGGCTCGAGCTGCCGCTGCCCGCGGACGAGGTGGCCAGGGCCGTGCCCCCGCCCGCGGCAATGAGGGCGGCGGCGACGGCAGCGATGCCGATGGTGCGCCTGCGCCGGGTGCGGAGCAGGATCTGGGGCGCGTCGTAGGCGGGGGCCTCGGCGGAGTTCACGAATCGGTTCATGGCGTTGATCAGTTCCTCTTCGAAAGATGGGCAGCCGGAAGGCCGCGCGTCGTCGTACGAGGTCATCGGATTCCTTCCCGGTGCCGTTGTGGTGAAGGGGTGGAGAGTACGGAGCTCTGATCTCTGAGCTTCTCGATCCCGCGAGCGAGCTGAGAGCGCACCGTGCTGGGCGATATGCCCAGGTCGGCTGCGATCTCGGTGTCGGAGAGGTCGTGGAAGTACCGCAGCACCACGACCGTGCGCATCCGCATGGGCAGTTGCTGCAGAGCGCGCACCAACTGGTCCCGGGTGTCCACCTGTCCGAACTCGTCTCCCGGAGCGGCTTTGTCACCGCTTTCGGCTTGGGAGGTCGTGACCAGGCAGCGGAACCTGCGCCAGCGGTCGTTGGCCAGGTTCACCATGATCCGCCGCGCATAGGCCTCCGGAGCGTCCTTCCCGGCGATGACGCGCCACTTGCGGCAGGCCCGCTCCAGGGTCTCCTGGACCAGGTCCTCCGCCGCCTCACGGTTGCCCGTCAGGACGAAGGCGGCGCGGAACAACGCGGCCGACCTTGCGGCGACGAAATCCTCAAAGTCCATCTCCACACGCTCCTCCCTTCCTGTCACCCCTCCTCGACGTGAGCACCGCCTCGTCTGCTGCACAGCCGCACTGAGACCTGGGTCACAGATGTCGGTACCGTCCGGCGTCAACGACCACTGCTGCCAGTGTCGTTGCGGGGTTCGAGACGGCTGGACGACCGCAAGGTCTCAACGGGATCGTGTGAAAATTCCGCACTGGGACGGCCTGGCGGGACGTGCCCGAGCGGTACGGCCCGTGGGCCACACTGCACACCCGTTTTCGCCGATGGGCTCTGGACGGCACCTTCGAGCGCATGCTCCGGGCCGCCCAGGCGCACGCCGACGAGGCCGGCGACATCGACTGGCTGGTGTCGGCGGACTCGACCATCGTCCGCGCCCACAGCACGCAGCCGGAGCCCGGCAAAGGGGGCCCGGAGTCCCGGACTCGGACGCTCCCGAGGCGGCCTGGCCGGCTGGAGCATGGACGCGGCGTACGCGGAGGGCGTTGCGGCTGGCAGCGCGCACAAACGAAGCGGCCTCACTGCCGTCGTCATGGAGGAAGCACGGCAGGTACTGGGCCGGGAGCCATGTACGTATGGGGAGTGGGCGTCGGACAACAGGGTGGCGTTCGACGAGGATCGCGGATGTCGGCCCGTACAGCGGATCGAACAGGGCCCGCATCGGGCGCACGCCGAGCTGGGCGCGAGCGTGTCGCAGGGCGGTCGTGGTGATCGTCGGGACAGGCAGGGGCCCCAGCGCGATGGGGAGCTTAACCCACACACCGGGTAGCCGCACTCCTCAAACAGGGCGGCGACCAGCAGGAGGTAGCCCTCCGAGGGGACCACAAGGGTAACCGGCCGTCGGGAGCCGCCACGCCCCCGCCCCGCCACTGACACACCCCAGAAGCCCAGAGGGCCCTTCCGTCGATCGCTAGCTTGATCTTTAACCTGTGCGGCGTGGCCGTGGGGCGGTTGACTTCTTCGTGCGCGGCTTCGCCGAGGGTGTTTTGCGGGGTGTGTGAACGTCGTGGCGGGGTGTGGGCCGGGTGTTCTTTCGGCCTGGTGGTCGTCCGGGGCCGGGTCGGGATGGTTTCGGTGCTTGGGCCGGACAGGCCGCTTGTGGGCGGATGTGCCGGAAGTCGCGGCGGACGCGGGCGGGGGTGAGCCTGTCCGGCGAGCTGGGTTTCTCCCAGGGACGGCGCCGGTCGGCGGCGAGCGGGCGGGCGAGACGGAGTTGGGTGTAGGCGGCGAGGATCAGCCAGGTCCATCGGTCGGCTGCCTCGGGGGTGCGGATCTTCGGGGAGGTCCAGCCGAGGGTCTGTTTGAACAGGCGGAAGGTGTGCTCGATGTCGAAGCGTCGTAGGTATGCCTGCCAGAGACGGTCGGCGTCCGCCGGGGTGGCGTCGGTGCCTGACCACCACAGCCAGACCGGCTTCGGTGTTGCTCCGCTGGGCAGGTGGTCGATGTCCAGGCGGATCACCGTTCCTTCGACGATGGGGAGGATGCCGTCGGCGGCTGCCCAGGAAGAGCGGTGGGTCAGCTTGGGGTGCAGTCGGTCCCAGGAGCGGGCCCTGGCGATGCCGTAGAGGCGTGTGTCGGTGACTGTTTCGGTGTCCGGGGTGCCCCAGGTGTCGGGCTGCCCGAAGACGAATTCGCCGCCGTGCCGGGGTGGTCGGCCCTGGGTGTGCGGGAGCCGTGGTGGGACAGCTCTGCGCAGGACGCGGTCGGATCGCATCCTGGCCAGCACCTGCACCGGCAGGTCTTTGAGGAGGAAGCCGAGGCGGGGTGCGTCGTATCCGGCGTCCGCCACGATGAGGATGTCGGGGTCGCCCGTCTGCCACTGTCCCGCTGTGATCAGCCGCTGCAGCAGATCGCGCAGCTGCCGGGCGGTGACGGTGGCGGTGTCGTCCCCGGGCGTCAGCCGTAGTGCGTCCAGCGGTGCGGTCCAGGAGCTGCGGCCCGGCTCGAGCGCGCAGATGATCGAGTAGGGCCAGCCGGGGACCGGGATGTGCTGGTCCTTGCCCCGGCCGTAGGTGTGACACAGGATCCGTTCCGGTGAGGTGTGGGCGTCGGGCCGCAGCCAGCAGGTGACGTCGACGGCGAGGACCAGCCGGCCGTCGGCAGCCCGCGGCAGGGGCACTTCGGCCAGTGCCCGTCGCAGCCGGCCGGCATCGATGCGTCCACGGGCCACCGCGGCGTAGAGCCCTCCATGGCCGCGGCGGTGTTCACCCACCAGCGACAGTTCGGCCAGCGCCCTCACCGGCCCGTCGGCGCACAGAACAGCATCGGCCAGCTCGAACAACGCGTCCGAACGAGCGGTCAGACAGGCGTAGAACTCGCCCCGGAAGCATGACAGTTGCGCCAACGGCTCTTGCCGGGCGTCGTGATGCAGCAGACTCATCCTCACGGCCTTCGTGCTGAACGTGTGTGTTCCTTGGTCGGAGCACATGTTCAGCCGAAGGCCACCTCCGTGTACGGCAGTTACCGAACCGAGTGATCAAGTTCGACGGACCATTCGACGCCGGACGTTAAAGATCAAGCTAGGAGTTGTCGTCAAAGTGTCACGCCCACATCAGCAGTGCGGCGAGGGTTACGGCTGCCTGGTAGGACTCGGCGGTCTTGTCGTAGCGGGTCGCGATGCCGCGCCATTGCTTCAAGCGGTTGAAGCACCGTTCCACGCCGTTGCGATGCTTGTAGATTTCGCGATCGACTGTCGGAGGGCGTCCGCCGAGGCTGCCGCGACGGGCCCGGTTGCGGATCTGGTCGGCCCGTTCCGGAATGGTGTGCGTGATGCCCCGGCGCCGCAGCCAGGCCCGGATCGCCTTCGAGCTGTAGCCCTTGTCTCCCAGGACGTGATCGGGCCGTACGCGGGGTCTGCCGGGACCGATGCGGGGCACCCGTATCGCCTCCATCACGGCGGTGAACTGGGTGCAGTCGTTGGTGTTCCCGCCGGTGAGAACGAAAGCGAGCGGTCGGCCGACGGCATCGCAGACCAGATGAATCTTGCTGGTCAGCCCACCTCTGGAGCGGCCGAGTGCCGGGTTTCGAAGCCCCGTTACCTTCTTCGTGGCCTCGCAATGGGGCTCCCGGCCTTCGGCCCCGGTATGACTTGAGCCCCCAGTCGAGATGATCGAAAAGGTGGTGT
>NZ_JBEXCW010000191.1:0-6235 GCF_040605435.1 Streptomyces sp. NPDC005574 | reverse complement strand
ACGACACCGCGTCCACGAGCAGCCCCTCCCGGCGATCCGACCAGACAGATGATCATGCCACCGGCGAGGGCTCCCGCTCAACCTGACAATGCCCGATTTCTGACTGGAGTATTAAGGCGGTGTGGTTTTTTGGTGGTGGCTTGTGGTGTCAAGGGTTTTGCCGGTTGGTGTTGTGGGTGGTGGGGGTTTTGAGTTGTGAGTACTCAGCTGTATTCGGGTTGTGTGGCCGTATTCTGCTGGCTGTCAGGGGTATGCCGTGTGATGTGCGGTGTGTCTTTGGTGGATTGTTGTGGCGTGTTGCATGGGCCTGGTTGTTCTCGTGTAGGGGGCGGGTGGGTCCTGTTGTGGCATGTCTGAATAACGATAAGTGAATCGAGGGAATGTTTGTATGCGTGTTTATGGTAGGGGTCGGGGGCGGTCGCCGTCCCGGTGGTTGACGGCGGTTACTTCGTGTGCGGTGGTGGCGGCGGTGGTTCCGGCATTGGTTCCGGCGTCGGCGTTTGCGGCTGGGGGTGTGCCGGTGCCGAAGCATGCGTTGAAGTTGCCGAGTACCTCGTTGGCGAAGGCGGATGAGTCGGGGTTTTTGCCGGGGTCGGCGGGGGTGTCGCGGACGGGTGCGTTCACGTACAGGATTGGTTTGGATGTTCCGCGGGGCCGGTTGGGGATGCAGCCGGATCTGGGGTTGTCGTATGCGAGCGGGGGTGGGGAGGGGTCGCTTGGTTTGGGGTGGTCGTTGGCGGGTTCTCCGTCGGCGATCACGCGGTGTGGTGATGCCCGGGATACGGAGGGGGATCGTAGTGGGGTGTATTACGACCGGCGGGACAAGTTGTGCCTGAATGGGCAGAAGCTGATTTCGCTGGGCGCCTCGGAGCCGGGTCGTAGTGGTGATTACGGGGATGAGGGAACGGAGTACCGTACCGAGGGCGGTGGTTTTGCAAAGATAATCTCGACGAATGCGTCGGGGAATCTGAATGAGGGTCCGGACACGGTGGTCGTGGCGGACAAGGACGGGCGCATTTCCACGTATACCGCGCAGATAGGTGTGCGGGTGGATGAGACGTTGCGTTTGCACCATGAGTCTCCGACGTTGGGAGACAAGGTGTGTGTGATGACGGAGGATCCGTCCCCGAAGCCGTCGGGAACGGCGAAGCCGAGCCCGGGACCGACGTTCACCCCTCAGCCGACGGACGCGTGTTATTACAAGCGGTCGTGGGAGGATACGCAGAAGCTGGAGACGGGGTCGACCAAGGAGTCGACGCCGCGGGTTGCCTGGCTGCTGACGAGTGTGAAGGACCCGTCGGGCAACGAGATGCGGTATTCGTACAACAAGACGGTGGATTCGAGTCCGGGGAATGAGTTCCTGGTCTCGAAGATTGCGTATACGTATGGTCCCGGGGGCCTGGACGCGGCCCGGTATGTGCAGTTTGATTACGAGAATCGTGCGGATACGTCGTTCCGTTATGTGAATGGGGTGCGGTATGCCTCGACGCAGCGGCTGAAGACGGTCAGCATGTTCGCGCCTAATCCGGGGGCGACGGCGCTGGTGCGCCGGTACAACCTGTCGTACGAGCCGATCGGGACGGGTGCGGGGCTGCGGTCGCGGAGCATGCTGTCGCAGGTCCAGATGTGTGGCTCGGCGGCTGGGTGTGCGCCGGCGAAGCGGTTCACCTGGTCGGGGTCGGTGAAGCCGTCGTTCACCTCGGCGTCGGTGGGCGGGTTGAGTGTGAACACCAATCCGGCGGCGGTGACGCCGCCGAGTGAGCACGTCGCGGACCTGAATGGTGATGGTTTGGACGATCTGGTGCTCAATCCGGGTGCGGACGGCCTGAATCCGGTGGCCACGGTCCGGCTCGGGTCGCGGAATACGACGTCGGGGGCGGCGTCGCCGCTGTCGCAGACGCATGCCATCGACCAGTCGACGGGCTGGCCGTCGGGCGGGAACCTGCGCGATACCCGGCCGGTGGATGTCGACGGGGATGGGAAGACGGAACTCGCGGTCGCCGATACGGTCAGCGGGTTGCAGACCGAGGCGCGGATCCTGCACTGGGATGGGTCGAACGACCGGTTCGACGACACGGGCGTGCATCTGCCGCTGGGTACGAAGTTCACCGATGTCAATCCGGCGTTCAGTGATTTCGCGGATGTCAACGGGGATGGGCTGCCGGACTTTGTGGCCGCGCGGAAGACCACCGTGGACGCCGACAAAGATGATCTTTCGGTGGCGTTGAACAAGGGGGACGGCACGTTCGCGGCGCCGGTGTCGACCGGGTCTACGCACAATCCGACGCGGACTCCGTGGTCGGGGCGGTGTCCGGGCAGCCGGGTCGCCGACGTCGACGGGGATGGCCGGGCGGATGTGCTGGTGGACCGGGAGGTCCTGGCCGGTGAGCCGAACGAGGAAGAAGACCCTGGTGGACAGGTGCACACCGCCAGTCCCATCGTGTGTGGGGTCAACCAGGGCACGGTCGCGTTGAGCGCGGGCGATGACGGCAAGCTGACCGAGCACAGCGGGGGTGCTGGCCTGTCCCGGTACGCGCCGCTGAATTCGCAGCGCAAGGAGTGGACCGACCACATCTTCCACTGCCCGGGTATCGCGGCGGGCCCGCTGCCGGTTCCGATCTGTTCGAAGGTGACGCCTCAGGTAACCGATGAGACGCATCCGAACGCGTTGTATGGGGTCAAGACGGTCCAGGGCGACTTCAACGGGGATGGCCTGCCGGACACGCTGATGCTGCCCAATCCCGGGGATGCGCCGTGGTTGCATTATTCGGGTGAGAACGATCCGGGTGTGATCTTGTGGGGGACCGGGGTGGGCCAGCACTGGGATGGCACGCATGTGACTATTCCGCGGGACAAGCTGGCCGATCTACGGGTCGATGATGTCAACGGCGATGGCATGGATGACATCGTCTCCTTCTACAACGATTCGCTGCAGGCTGCCGATGCCGATGGCGACGGACGCTATGAGACCGTTTCGGCGGGCGGCACCGACCATGTGGCGGTGCTTTTGGCGCAGGGCGGCAACCGCGGGTTCGTTGAGGATGATCTGGGGCAGGTCAGTGCCGGTGTGGCGGCGCCGAATGTGGGTCGTGCGCTGTCGCAGCTGGGTGACTTCAACGGTGACAACCGGGTGGACCTGGTCGAGGCGACCGGTGACGGGCACCTGAAGGTCCTCACCCAGGATGCCTCGGAGCCGGACCGGATCATCAAGGTCGGTGACAAGGACGCGTCCTGGGACCGGGAGGTGGTGGAGTACTCCAACGATTTCACCGACCGGCCGCAGGACGAGGCCGGCCACGCCTGTGACGCGCCGCTGGTGTGTGTCAAGCGGGGCATGCCGGTAGTACGCAAGCTCACCTCCCGGGAGAACGCCTTCCAGTCGGGTGACCCGTCGGTGGTGACGTTCTACGACTACGCCGATCCGGTCGCGCACCGGCGCCAGGGCTTCCTCGGGTTCGGTACGGTCCACTCCTGGACCCCGTCCCGGCCCCGGCAGGTGACCACAAAATACGATGTGCGCACCAGCCTGGATGGTGGGCATCACTATCCGTTCGCGTCGATGCCGCACGAGGTGACCACCGTCACCCCGATCCTGACCCCGGGCCAGGTGACCGCGCAGCCCGGCACGGTCAAGGCACGGATCAGCCGGACGTTCTCCAGCCCGACCTTCCGTGTGCTGGGGGACAAGCGGTTCGCGGTCTTCCCCCACGACGGCAGCGGTACCACCTGGGAGGACGGCAGTGTGTCGGTGGACTGGGCCACCAGCCTGGCCGGCAGCGGACACGATGTGACGCGTCTGACGCAGGTGGATGACCCGGGCCAGGGGCAGAAGACCCATCACACGCATACGTCGAGCACGTATGACGATTACGGCAACCTCACGCATCAGCGCACCGAGGTGACCGGTGGCACCACCACGGATACCGCCACCAGCTACGACCTGTCCCAGCAGCGGCAGGCAGACTGGCTGACCGGCCTGCCGGACACGGTGACCGCCACCGCGTGGGAGCCGGGCGCGGACACCAGCGACCCCGCCAAGGGCGTCACCCGGCATGTCGCCTCGACGTTCGACGGCAAGGGCAGGCTGCAGTCGGTGACCCATGAGAAGGGCAACGCCGATACGTCGCTGACCGACACCACCACCTACACCCTGGACCACGGCCAGGCCGACGGCCCGGGCGTGCTCACCCAGATCACCGAGTCGGCCGCCGGCCGGCCGGATGGGGTCACCCACCTGGAATACAGCCTCCCACCGATCGGGAACCCCGCGGATCCGGACTACTTCCCCGGCGGCCAGCCGTTCCCCGGCCAGCCCGAGGAGGAGATCGACCCGGTCCAGACCTGGACGGAGCACACCGACACCGCCACCACCTACCGGCCCTCTCAATGGCAGGCCATCCACCCCGCATTCGGCGTGAGCGTGGCCACCGAAGACATCAACGGGATGAACACCGCCACCACCCTTGACGACCTCGGACGGGTGGTCCACACCCAAGCCGATGGCACCCGGCCCACAGACATCACCTACGCCAGCAGTTTCGAGACCGGCGGGGGCCGCAACGGCTCCACCGTGACCGCCACCACCGGCCAGCGTGTGTCCACCGTGGTGAGCGACACCGCGGGCGCTACCCGCAAGGCCAGCGGTCCCGGCTTCGACGGCACCAAAGTCGTCGCCCGCAGCGACTACGACCGGTTCGGCCGGCAGACCTCGCAGACCCGACCGACGTTCTCCGCCAACAACCCGCCCACCGCCTCCACGGTGTTCGACTCCCTCAACCGGCCGGTCGACACCACCGGATACAACGGCAAACACACCACCGCCGACTACGACTTCACCGCCTCCACCACCACTTCAACCGACCCGCTCGGACACACCAGCACCATCACCAGCGACGAAGACGGCCGTGTGCTGACGACCGAGGCACCCTTCACCGACGCCAAGAAGACCAAGCGGACCGCCAGCACTTCCTATACCTACGCCCCGTTCGGTCTGGTCGCCACGGCCACCACCCATCAGGGCAAGTCCGACATCACCATCGGCCACGACTACGACGTACGCGGCCGGGAGATCCACACCACCGACCCCGACCGGGGCGACCTGACCACCACCTACTACGGCACCGGTCTCATCCACACCCAGACCCACGACGGCACCGGCAACACCCAGAACAAGGCCACCTACAGCTACGACGACCTCGACCGGCCCACCGCCATCGAGGACACCGACGGCCAGACCGGCAGCAGCAAGGACACCACCAGCTACACCTGGGACACCGCGCCCGGCGGCAGCGGCCAACTCGCCGAGGCCACCTCACCCGACAGGATCACCACTCACTTCGGCTACGACGACATGGGCCACCCCACCCAGACCTCCTATGAGGACAAAACCGTCAGCCCGTCGGTCACCTACACCACCACCACCCACTACGACCCCACCACCGGCCTGCCGGACGCCGTCACCTACCCGCAGGTCGGCAACCACGTCCTGTCCGTCAAGAACGTCTACAACGCCTACGACAACCTCAAGGACGTCACCGACGTCAGCGCCGGCAGCCCGGGACAGACCCTGTGGCACACCGTGTCCCGCAACGCCGACCAGGCCCTGACCGGCGCCTCCCTCGGCCCGGCCGGCTCCCTGACCCTGGAGCGCACCTACGACCCGGACACCGGCCAGGTCAAGACCATGACCGCCACCAACAACGCCACCACCACACCCACCACCGTGGAAAACCTGAAATACACCTACGGTGACACCGGCCTGGTGAAAGAGAAGGACGACCTCACCGCCAGCCCCACCCGCAGCGACGCCTACGGCTACAACGAGATCAACGAACTCACCGGCTGGGACCTGAGCGACAACAACCAGACCCACAGCACCGGCTACGACTACGACGAGGCTGGCAACCTCACCTCCATCACCACCGGCACCACCACCAAAACCCGCACCTACGGTCAGCCCGCCGGCTCCGCAACCACCCTGCCGCGGACCCTGACCAGCTACACCACCGGCGCAGCCGGCTCAGGCGCGGTCGAGACCTACCACCACGACGGCCAGGGCCGCCAAACCTCCACCACCAACGAAGCAAACACCACCACCCGCGCCATCACCTACACCCCCTTCAACCTCCCCCACACCATCACCACCGGCGGGAAAACCACCACCTTCGCCTACGACGCCTTCGGCACACGCATAAAGAAGACCGGCGGCGCCGACGGCACCGTCCTCACCATCCCC
>NZ_JBEXCW010000190.1:0-6339 GCF_040605435.1 Streptomyces sp. NPDC005574 | reverse complement strand
GAAGCGGGGAGCGCAGCGAGTCATCGCGTTCTTCACCCCAACGGAAGCGGGCGGTGCCGCTCCGGTACGCGAGGCAGAACCATCGAGGGTTCGCCCCGCCCGCCCCGCCGGAATTTCACGAGCCGCTCCCGGCAGGGGCTCCCCACCGTTCATACCGGTCGGTATGCTCGGCGTCAGTCCCTGCGTCACCGCCGCCGCTCCCCGGGAGGACCCGTGTCCCGCACCGCCCTGCGAATCTGCCCCTTGTGCGAGGCCACCTGCGGGCTGACACTCACCGTTGAGGGGACCCGGGTGACAGGCGCCCGCGGTGACCGCGACGACGTGTTCAGCCGCGGGTTCATCTGCCCCAAGGGCGCCTCCTTCGGAGCCGTCGACGCCGACCCCGACCGGTTGCGCACCCCGCTCGTGCGCCGGGACGGCGAACTGCGCGAGGCCACCTGGGAGGAGGCGTTCGACGCGGTCGCGGCGGGCCTGCGCCCGGTCGTCGAGCGTTACGGCCCGAACTCCGTCGGCGTGGTCCTCGGCAACCCCAACGTGCACACCATGGCAGGCGCCCTCTACCCGCCCCTCCTGCTCGCGGGACTCGGCACCCGCTCCGTCTTCACCGCCTCCACCGTCGACCAGATGCCCAAGCACGTCTCCAGCGGGCTCCTCTTCGGCGACGCCAACCTGATCCCCGTCCCGGACCTCGACCGCACCGACCACCTCCTGCTGATCGGCGCCAACCCCCTGGAGTCCAACGGGAGTCTGTGCACCGCCCCCGACTTCCCCGGCAAGCTCAAGGCGCTCAAGGCACGCGGCGGCACCCTCACCGTCATCGACCCGCGCCGCACCCGCACCGCGAAGCTCGCCGACCGGCACATCGCGATCCGGCCCGGCACCGACGCCCTGCTGCTCGCGGCGATGGCCCACGTGCTGTTCGCCGAGGACCTCGCCGACCTCGGCGAACTGGCCCCGCACGTCCAGGGGCTCACCGAACTCCGCGAGGCCGTCGCCGAGTTCACGCCCGAGGCGGTCGCCGCCGCCTGCGACGTGGACGCCGCCGAGACGCGCGCCCTCGCCCGGGAACTGGCCGCCGCGCCCACCGCCGCCGTGTACGGCCGGATCGGAAGCTGCACGGTCCCGCACGGCACCCTGGCCAGCTGGCTGGTCGACGTCCTGAACATCCTCACCGGCAACCTCGACCGCCCCGGCGGCGCCCTCTTCCCGCAGGCCGCCACCGACCGGACGCCCCGCCCGGCCGGGCCCGGTCACGGGTTCGCGCTCGGCCGCTGGCACTCGCGGGTGAGTGAACACCCCGAGGCGAAGGGCGAGTTGCCGCTGTCCGCGCTCGCCGAGGAGATCGACACCGCCACCCCGCATGGCGAGCCGGTGCGGGCCCTCATCGCCGTCGCCGCCAACCCCGTGCTGTCCGCCCCCGACGGCGACCGCCTCGACAAGGCGCTCGACTCGCTCGACTTCATGGTCAGCGTCGACCCCTACCTCAACGAGACCTCGCGCCACGCCCACGTCGTACTGCCGCCGCCCCCGCCCTCGCAGAGCGCGCACCACGACTTCGCCTTCAACACCCTCGCCGTCCGCAACCAGGTCCGCTACACCCGCCCCGCCGTCCCGCTGGAACCCGGCCGTATGCCGGAGACCGAGATCCTGGCCCGGCTGACCCTGGCCGCGACCGGCATGCACGGCGCCGACCCGGCGGCCGTCGACACCCTGGTGATCGACCAGACCCTCGGCAAGGCGGTCAAGGAGGCGCATTCTCCCGTGCACGGCCGCGACCCGCGCGAGCTGGCCGGCCTGCTGAGCGGCGTCAGCGGCCCGGAGCGCCGGCTGGACCTGATGCTGCGCCTCGGCCCCTACGGCGACGGCTTCGGCCGGCACCCGGACGGGCTGAGCCTGGAGAAGGTGCTGGCCCACCCGCACGGCATCGACCTCGGCCCCCTCCAGAAGCGTCTGCCGCAGCCGCTGAAGACGACCAGCGGCCAGGTGGAGCTGCTGCCGCGGCCGATCGCGGACGACCTGCCGCGTCTGCGCCGGGCCCTGCGCGAACTCCCCGACGGGCTCGTCCTCGTCGGCCGCCGCCATCTGCGGTCCAACAACAGCTGGATGCACAACGTGCCCGCCCTGACCGGCGGAACGAACCGCTGCACCGTGCACATCCACCCCGAGGACGCCGAGCGGCTGGGCGTGCGCGACGGGGCGCCGGTGCGGGTGAAGGGCGCCGGGGGAGAGGTGACCGCCCCCGCCGAGGTGACCGACAGCGTGCGCCGGGGTGTGGTGAGCCTGCCGCACGGCTGGGGCCACGACCGCCCCGGCACCCGGATGAGCCACGCGGCGGCCGATCCCGGCGTCAACGTCAACCAGCTCCTGGACGGCAGCCTGCTCGATCCGCTGTCGGGCAACGCGGTGCTCAACGGCGTACCGATCGAGGTCACGGCGGTCGCCCCGTGACCGGAATGAGCCCCACCGGGCCCACGCCCTGACCAGTGCAAAGCCGTGACCTGCGATTTTGCGCTTATTGCTCGCAGGTCAACGTCTTGTTAACGCCGAACGAACAGACCTAACGTCAACGCCACCGCCGGCCCTGGTGGGAGTTCAAGGGCGAACGTTAGGTATCCACTCATGCTGACCATCCTCGGCTTCGCCATGATCGCGACCTTCCTGGTCCTGATCATGCTGAAGAAGATGTCGCCGATCGCGGCGCTCGTGCTGATCCCGGCACTGTTCTGTGTCGCCGTCGGGAAGGGCGCCAAGCTCGGTGACTACGTCATCGACGGCGTCACCAACCTCGCGCCCACGGCGGCGATGCTGATGTTCGCGATCGTCTACTTCGGCGTGATGATCGACGTCGGCCTCTTCGACCCGATCGTCCGCGGCATTCTGAGGTTCTGCCGGGCGGACCCGCTGCGCATCGTGGTCGGCACGGCCCTGCTCGCCGCGATCGTCTCGCTGGACGGCGACGGCTCCACCACCTTCATGATCACGGTCTCGGCGATGTACCCGCTGTACAAGCGCCTGAAGATGAGCCTGGTCGTGATGACCGGCGTCGCCGCCATGGCCAACGGCGTGATGAACACGCTGCCGTGGGGCGGCCCCACCGCCCGCGCCGCCACCGCCCTGAAGCTGGACGCCGGCGACATCTTCGTCCCGATGATCCCGGCCCTGGCGGTCGGTCTGCTGGGCGTCCTCGTCCTGGCGTACGTCCTCGGCCGCCGCGAGCGCGGCCGGCTCGGCGTGCTGACGCTGGACGAGGTGCTGGTCGAGGAGAAGGAGACCGAGACGGTGCTGGTGGGTGCCGGCGGTTCGGGCCCCGGCACCGGCGCGACCCCCGTGCGCACCGCCGGCACGGGCTCCGGAATCGGCGCGGACGCGCCGAAGGACTCCGAAGAAGACGAGGACGACGGCTTCCGGGGCCTGGACCCGCACCGTGCCACCCTGCGCCCCAGGCTGTACTGGTTCAACGCGCTGCTCACCGTCGTCCTGCTGACCGCCATGATCATGGAGTGGCTGCCGATCCCGGTGCTGTTCCTGCTCGGCGCCGCGCTCGCCCTCACCGTCAACTTCCCGCACATGCCCGACCAGAAGGCCCGTATCGGCGCGCACGCCGAGAACGTGCTGAACGTCGCCGGCATGGTCTTCGCCGCCGCCGTCTTCACCGGCGTGCTCACCGGCACCGGCATGGTCGACCACATGGCCACCTGGCTGGTCGGCAACATCCCCGACGGCATGGGCCCGCACATGGCCTTCGTCACCGGCGTCCTCAGCATCCCGCTCACGTACTTCATGTCCAACGACGGCTTCTACTTCGGCGTCCTGCCGGTGCTCGCCGAGGCCTGCCAGGCCCACGGCGTCTCCTCCCTGGAGATCGCCCGCGCCTCGCTCGTCGGCCAGCCGCTGCACATGTCCAGCCCGCTCGTCCCGGCCGTGTACGTCCTGGTCGGCATGGCCAAGGTCGAGTTCGGCGACCACACGCGGTTCGTGGTGAAGTGGGCCGCGCTGACCTCGGCGGTGATCCTGGGCGCCGGGATCCTCTTCGGCATCATCTGACGCGACGTCACGGACACTCTCGTACAAAGGACTTGACCATGGTGCCCGGTGGGAACCGCGGCTGGCTGCTCCGCCTCGTCCTCGCCTTCGGCTTCGCGCAGGGGGCGGTGTCGATGGCCCGGCCCGCCGTCTCCTACCGGGCCCTCGCGCTGGGCGCGGACGAGCGCGCGGTCGGGGTGATCGCGGGGGTGTACGCCCTGCTCCCGCTGTTCGCCGCCGTCCCCCTCGGCCGCCGCACCGACCACGGCCGCTGCGCGCCGCTGCTGCCCTTCGGTGTGCTCCTCATCGCCGGCGGCTGCGCGCTCAGCGGTGCCGCCGGCTCCCTGTGGACCATGGCGGTGTGGAGCGGGGTGATGGGCCTCGGGCATCTGTGCTTCGTGATCGGCGCGCAGTCGCTCGTCGCCCGCCAGTCCGCCCCGCACGAACAGGACCGCAACTTCGGCCACTTCACCATCGGCGCCTCGCTCGGCCAGCTCGTCGGCCCGATCGCCGCGGGTGCCCTGATCGGCGGCCCCGACCGGGCCGGCACCAGCGCCCTCGCCCTGTTCGCCGCGGGCGCGGTCGCGACGGTCGCGTTCACCTCGCTGTGGCGCATCGAACGCCCTACGGCGGCCACGTCGTCCGCCGGACTCGGCGCGCCCGTCCCGGTCGGCCGCATCCTGCGCGCCCGGGGGGTGCCCGCGGGCATCCTGGTCAGCCTCTCGGTGCTCTCCGCCACCGACGTCCTCACCGCCTACCTGCCGGTGGTCGGCGACCACCGGGGCATCGCGCCGCCTGTGGTCGGCCTGCTGCTCAGCCTGCGCGCGGCGGCGACCATCGCCTGCCGTCTGGTGCTGACCCCCCTGCTGCGGCTCGGCCGCACCCCGCTGCTCACCGTGACCTGTGCGCTGGCGGCCGTGCTGTGCGCCGGGATCGCCGTGCCGGTGCCGGTGTGGGCGCTCGCCCTGATGCTCGCCGCGCTCGGCTTCTGTCTCGGTGTCGGTCAGCCGCTGTCGATGACGACGGTCGTCCAGGCGGCCCCGGAGGGCGCCCGGTCCACGGCCCTCGCGCTGCGGCTGACCGGCAACCGGCTGGGCCAGGCCGCGGCCCCGGCGGCGGCCGGACTGGTCGCGGGCGTCACGGGCGTGGCCGCGCCGTTCGTGATGCTAGGCGCCCTGCTGCTGCTCTCGGCCGGCGGCGCGTCGCGCGCCCCGGCGGCCCCGGGAGCCGCTCCGCCGGCCGGTCCGGTTCCGGTCGGCGGCCGTGGAAAGGACAGGTTGCGCCGGTCGAGCGACATCTGACGGCGCGTCGGATGGCACTGCCGTACCGGGGGCGGCCGATGTGAAAGAGAGTCAGATGAAAGCGCGATTTGTGTGAAAATCGTCTGACTCGGAGGAACGTCCATGCCCACCTTGCTGCCCCCGCCCACCGTCGGCACCCGCCTCGGCGCCGCGGCCCTCACCGTACTCACCGCGGCCGGGGCCACCTGGATCGCGACGCCGACCGCCCTGGCCGCACCCGGCGACGGTGCCGACATCAGGATCCACCGTGAGCAGGTGCCCTTCGGTGTCTCGAAGGACGACCCGGTGGTCTGCAGGTTCTACCTCGACGCCGCGAACTTCGGCGAGCTGCCGACCGTCGCCTACACCATCAAGGCGCGGCCCCCGGCGCCCACCAGCGCCACCGTGACCGGCAGCATCGAGCTGACCCAGGGAGCCGGGCACACCGACACGCTGGGGCTGGCCGAGGGGTCGTACACGCTGGAGTGGACGATCACGCCCGTCGGGGGCGCCGCCCCGGTCCCGTCGCCCAAGGTGAAGATCTTCAAGGTCAGCTGCCACGAGGACCGGCGCGAGGGCAACCAGGACCCGAACCGCCCGATCGGGGAGGACGGCCGTCAGGCGGCGGGGATGAGCGGCCCCGGCGGTGACGGCGGCCAGGGCGGTCGGCCCGACCAGGCCGGCGGTCAGGGCGGTCGGCCCGACCAGGCCGGCGGCCAGGGCGGCGAGCGCTCCGAGGGCGGCGGCGAGGCCCCGAAGGGCGGCGTCCACGCCGGCGGCGGCGGCCTCGTCGACACCGTGCAGGCGTACACCCCGCTGAGCGCGGCCGCGGCCGTCGGCCTGGTCGTGGTCAGCGGAGCCGTGTACTTCCGGCTGCTGCGCCGACGCTCGCATGGTGCCGCGTAGGCGCAGACGCAGGCCCTGGTACCGGACCCGCGCCTACCGCCTCGCCAGGACGGCCATGATCGTGGCCGTCCTGGTGACGGTCGTCCGGTGCGGGGGGCACGAGCCGCCCGGGTCCGCCCGGGCGGGCGGC